>NZ_NKFM01000047.1:0-92495 GCF_002223085.1 Burkholderia sp. HI2714
ATGGCACAACAGCAGCAGCCCAAAAAGGTCAGCCTGAAAAACATTCGCAACCTCGCCGCATGGGACACCGCTATGCGCGAGTCCGTTCTGGGCCTTGCCTGACAAGGGCCTTCATGCGGAAGCCCTGGCCCTCCACGACTGAACTTGACGGAGTCCAATGATGAGCGATCTCACCACCCATCCGCTGCGCACCGACATGCTGCTCGCGATGCGGCGCCTAGCGCGCTCCGTCACGGTCATCAGCAGTGCGCACGACGGCCGGCGCTACTCGATGTCCGCGACGGCGGTCGATTCGCTGTCGACCGATCCGCCTTCGCTGCTGATCTGCATCAACCGCAGCGCGTCGCTGTATCCGCCGCTCGACGCGGGCGCCGGGTTCTGCGTGAACGTGTTGTCGGCGGCCCACGAAGGCATCGCGATCGACTGCAGCGGCCGCCTGAAGGGCGAGGCGCGCTTCACGACCGGCGACTGGCACACATCGGCGCTCGGCGTGCCGTATCTGCGCGACGCACAGGCGAGCCTCGTGTGCGAGCAGGACGGCCGCTTCGAGTATGGCACGCATACGGTGTTCATCGGGCGCATCCGCGAGGTGCTGATGAGCGGCGACGTCGATCCGCTCGTCTATCTCGACGGGGCCTACACGACGCCCGGCGCGCCGGTGGCCCGTGCGGCCGCGTGACGTGAGGAGCCGGCCATGAGCGATTCGCGCTTCCATCGGCTGACCGTTGCCGACGTGATTGCCGAAAGCGACGACGCGTGCTCGTTCGTGTTCGACGTGCCGGCCGCGTTGCGCGACGCATTCGCATACCGGCCCGGTCAGTTCCTGACGCTGAACGTGCCGTGCGCGGACGCCACCGTCGCGCGCTGCTATTCGCTGTCGAGCGCGCCCGGCATCGACGCCGCGCCGAAGATCACCGTCAAGCGCGTGCGCGACGGCCGCGCGTCGAACTGGCTGTGCGACCGCGTGAAGGCGGGCGATGCGCTCGACGTGCTGCCGCCGGCCGGCGTGTTCACGCCGCGCACGCTCGACGGCGACCTGCTGCTGTTCGCGGGCGGCAGTGGCATCACGCCGGTGCTGTCGATCCTGAAATCGGCGCTCGTGCACGGACGCGGGATGCTGACGCTGATCTACGCGAACCGCGACGAACGCGCGGTGATTTTCCGCGCAGAGCTGCAGCATCTCGCGCAGCGCCATCCGGGCCGCGTGCGCGTGATCCACTGGCTCGACAGCGTGCAGGGCATCCCGCAGCAGCGCCATCTCGAGGAACTCGCGCGGCCGTTCAGCCAGCAGGAGACGTTCATCTGCGGGCCCGCGCTGTTCATGGAGAACGCGCTGGCCGCGATGCTCGGCCTCGGGTTGCCGCGTTCGCGGGTCCATGTCGAGCGTTTTGCGTCGCTGCCCGATGCACCGGCACCGGCGTCGGCGGATACGACGGCGTCAAGTGTCGCATCGGCGGCCTCTGCATCCGGCGATGGCGCGGCGATCGAGACGGTGCTCGACGGCGACGCGTTCGCGTTCGACAGCGCCCCCGGCGAGACGCTGCTCGACGCGATGCTGCGCGCGGGCGTGCCGGCGCCGAATTCCTGCCGGATGGGGCAATGCGGCGCGTGCATGTGCCGGATCGAGCGCGGCGAGGTGGCGCTCGACAGCAACCACGTGCTCGACGACGACGAGATCGCGGCCGGCTGGACGCTCGCCTGTTGCGCACGGCCCGCGAGCGACGCGCTGCGCGTCGTGTTTCCCGACTGAGCCGTCGCGCGCCGGCGGCGCGCACGGCCACCCTGATCTAAGACGATGGACAACGAAATCCTGACCACGCCCGCGCTGATCGCCCGGGCAGCCGCGCGCCACGGCGCGCATCCGGCGATCGAGTCGGAGCATGGCCGGCTGACCTACGCGGAACTCGACGCGGCGCGGGTCGACGCGGCCCGCGCGCTGCTCGCGAGCGGCATCGCGGCGGGCGACCGCATCGCGGTGTGGGCGCCGAACCTGCCGGAATGGATCGTCGCGGCGCTGGCGATCCACACCGTCGGCGCGATTCTCGTGCCGGTCAATACGCGGATGAAGGGGATGGAGGTGGGCGGCATCCTGCACGACGGCGGCGCGCGGCTGCTGTTCTGCTGCGGCACCTTCCTCGGCGAATCCTATCCGGCGATGCTCGCGCCGCACCGGCCCGCGACGCTCGAGCGCGTCGTCGTGTTCGACGGCGAGCCGCCTTCAGGCGCGTGCGACGAGACCTGGAACGCGTTCCTCGCACGCGGTGCCGAGGTGCCGCTGGCCGCGGTGCGTGAACGCGAGGCACGGGTCACGCCCGACACCGTGATGGACCTGATGTTCACGTCCGGCACGACGGGCCGCCCGAAGGGCGTGATGACCGCGCACGGCCAGAACTTGCGCGCCGCGCAGGCGTGGGCGGCGATCGCCGGCGTACGTGCCGACGACCGCTACCTGATCGTCAATCCGTTCTTCCACACGTTCGGCTACAAGGCCGGCTGGCTCGCCGCGCTGTCGAGCGGCGCGACCGTGCTGCCGCATCTCGTGTTCCAGCCGGCCGATGTGCTGCGGCGCGTCGCCGACGACCGCGTCTCGGTGCTGCCCGGGCCGCCGACGCTGTACTACGCGCTGCTCGACGCACCCGATCGCGCGACGCGCGACCTGTCGTCGCTGCGGATCGCGGTGACAGGCGCGGCGGCGATCGCGCCGAGCCTGATCGAGCGGATGCGCGCGGAGCTCGGCTTCGAGACGGTGCTGACCGGCTATGGGCTGACCGAATCGTGCGGCTTCGCGACGCTGTGCCGCCAGGGCGACGATGCGCAAACCGTTGCCTGTACGTCGGGGCGTCCGATGCCGGACGTCGAGTTGCGTATCGCGGGCCAAGGCGGTGAGCCGCTCGGGCCGGACGAGACCGGCGAGATCTGGGTGCGCGGCTACAACGTGATGCGCGGCTACTTCAACCAGCCGGACGCGACGCGCGAGACGGTCGATGCGGACGGCTGGCTGCATACGGGCGATCTCGGCTGCGTCGATGCGGACGGCAACCTGAAGATCACCGATCGCATCAAGGACATGTTCATCGTCGGCGGCTTCAACTGTTATCCGGCCGAGATCGAGCGGCTGCTCGCCGCGCATCCGGCGATCGCCCAGGTGGCGCTGGTCGGCGTGCCTGATACGCGGCTCGGAGAAGTCGGGCATGCGTATGTCGTGCTGCGGCCGGGCGCGCATGCCGACGCCGACGAACTGAACGACTGGGCGCGCCGCAACATGGCGAACTACAAGGTGCCGCGGTATTTCACGTTCGTCGAGCAACTGCCGACGAGCGCGGCCGGCAAGGTGCTGAAGTACCGCCTGCGGGCGGGGACCGAGGCGGCGGCCTGAGCGCCGCCGCGACACACGAACGGGATGAACGCATGAACGACAACGGGTTTCCGCAGGGCACGGTGCTGGTGTTCGGCGGCAGCGGCGGGATCGGGCAGGGTGTCGCGCTCGAGTTTGCGCGTGCCGGCGTGCCGGTCGCGGTGGGCTATCGGAGCAAGGCCGACGTGGCCGAGCGCGTGGCGCGCGAGATTCGCGGCGAAGGCGTCGCGGCGACCACGCACTGCGTGGACGTGACCGATCCTGCCCAGGTCGACGCCGCGCTCGCGGCCGCGATCGACGCGCATGGCCGCGTGCATACGGTCGTCTGGGCGGCCGGTCCGTTCGTGAACCAGCGTCATATCGGCGACATGACGCACGATGACTGGCGCCGCGCGATCGACGTCGAGACGGTCGGCTTCTTCGTGACGGCGAAGGCTGCGTTGCCGCACTTCCGTGCGGCGGGCGGCGGATCGTTCGTGACGCTGGGCTCGGCCGGGCACCTGCGCTGGCCGGATCGCGACGGGCTGTCGGTCGCGCCGAAGGCGGCGAACGAGGCGCTGGTCAAGGGGCTGGCGCGCGAGGAGGGGCGTTACGACATTCGCGCGAATTCGATCCTGGTTGGCGTGATCGAGGCCGGGATGTTTCCGGTGCTGCTTGAACAGGGGCAGTTCGATCAGGCGTGGATCGACGAGACGCAGAAGATGCTCGCGCTCAAGCGCTGGGGGAAGGCGCACGATGTCGGGCGGGCGGCGGTGTTTCTGGCGTCGGACCGGGCCAATTACATTACCGGGCAGCAGTTGAATGTGTCGGGTGGGTATGGGTTGTAGCACGGCCGACCGAACGCGAAGGGCTGGCCGCTCGTTGCGAGCGGCCTTTGCATTTCCGATTCGCCTGGCGGCCCTGCTACCGATGCTCGATGTGTTGCACGTTCGCAAGCACTTCCGGAGAGCGCTGTGCCGGGGTTTCCGGCCGGACTGAGGGAACGCTCACGGCATTGCACCCGCTTCGTTCGTCGCTGGTCCCCATGACCTTGTCGCGAAGCCGGATGTAGGGCTGCTCGACGAACTTGTATGTCAGATGCGCGAATGCGAAATAGAAGCCGGCGAGGGTGACATACAGGACGAGTGTCGTGCGATGACTTTCGATTGACCATCCGTATTTTGCAAACATGCCGAGCACCAGTGTCAGCATGCAGATGTGTCCCAGGTAGAGGGAATACGAAATCCGGCTGGTCCAGTCGATGAAGCGATCGAGCAGACGACTGCCCGACGTGCGAATGGTCATCGCTGCGGGAAGCAACGCGGCGATGACGACGGACAGCATCGGGTAAGCCATGGTGCGGACGGTGGCGTTGGTGACGAGATAAGGCGCACCGCACGCGAAGTAGAGCGTCAGGGCGACAAATATCGGCAACGCAAATTTCCAGAGCGACGCAAGACGCGCAAACTGTTTCGGTCGTTCGATGCGGATATACGCAACGATTACCCCGATGAACAGGGAATCCAGTCGGCACAATACGATGGATCGAACATGACGATCGACATCCGATAGCGACTGGGCGTGCCAACCAAAAACGATCCTTGCGACAAGCGGGCCAGCGATGAACACCGCGCACGTTGCGAGCATCGCACGTCCGTTCGACTTCAGCACGCCTGCGGCGGCGAGAAATACGCACGGGAGCAACAGGTAGAACCATTCTTCGACGGCCAGGCTCCACGAGTGCTCGAAGAATGGTGCTGTCGGCCACGCCAGATTCTGGAGAAAGAGGAAGAACGGCCAGGCGACGTCGAGGGATGCCGGGCCGTGGTAGTCGAAGCGCAGATAGACGAGCAGGAAGAAGGCATAGAGCGGGAGGGTGCGTGCCCAGCGGCGCTTCCAGAAATCAAGAACATCGCCAGGGGCCTTGAGCTTGCCCGCTTTCCGTGACCGGATCAGTACGCTGCCGATCAGGAACCCGCTCAGAACGTAAAAGATCTCTACGCCGATCGTCCCCTGGGCCGAGAAGTACCATCTCAGCCATGCAGGCGGCGCCCCGTGCGCCACGGTATGGCTGGCGAGAACGAGGAGAACCGCGAGCGCGCGCAGTATATCCAGTCCGAATACGCGCTGATTATTGGGGGGCGGAGCGGACTTCGTCATCGATAACATGGGTGGGTTGGACGCCGAAGTGTAAATCAAACCTGGCGGGCAGAAGCGCTGGGTCCCCGGAAGGAACTGCGATGTCATGACGATGCGGGTTCGCACACGGATCGAACGCATGGCTGCATCCGGAAACCTTTGCCGGATCTGCACGACAGGCGGTAGTAATGTCTGGTTGCGGTCGCCATGCCGCGATTCCGGCCGACCGGTTCGGACTGTCGAATTCAGGGGGGAATTCGCGAGCGGTGAATCGTTCCGATGGGTGCGACTGAATTGAACAGCCGCACCCGCGTCGACGATCAGAGTTTGCGCATCACGCAACCGATATAGTCAGCGCGATCAGGGGAGAGCGTTTCGATAGTCGCCAGGCCCTCGATTTCGCGGCAGATACTAAACGTTTCGTTTCGGTTCGAGATCAGGAAATCGCGCCCGTCGACGTGGAAATTCCATTGGTGGAAGCCTTCCCAGTTCTCGTTCAGCGCCTCGTTCGCTGCATGCTCGGTCGCAATGAAGCCACCGGGTTTCGTCACGGCGACCATCTGCCGAAACGCTTCGACCGGATTGTAGCTGTGGTCGAGCGTGTTTTTCGCGTAGGTCAGGTCGAACGTGTTTGCCGGAAACATCGTGGTCAGGCATTCGCTTTCGCACTGCCGGGTTTTGATGAGGGGAAGCCCTGCGGGGAAATCCAGGCGGCTGTACAGATCGCCCAGCGCATCGACGGCGGTGATGTCCAGCGGCATGCCGTTCATCTTCTTGCCCAGCACCGTCATCGGGCCGGCCCCCACGTCGAGGATCTTCGGATTCGGGATGCCGTTCAGCAGCTCGGCCATCCACGGATGTACTTCGGCGTCGGGGTTGATGCGGAACTGAAAATCTTCCGGCCACGCACCGCCCTTCGTATCCAACCACTTCGACCAGAATTCGATTTCGTTATCGATTCCGCTAGACCACTGCAGTTTTTGCATTGTGCCCGTCCAGAGGGTATGGACGGACGATTCTATCATCCGCGGGCAGGCTGTCATCGGTCGACGAAACTTCGGGCGATGCGGGAATCGGTGCGGTGTACTGATCGGCTGCGGCTCACACGACGGCCCTTTCGCGCGGCACGCGTGAACCGGCATCCGTATTCCCCCTGACTTGCCGGGCGCACTTGCGTATCGGCCTCGCACGCGCTCTGTGCGAGGTCACACCCTTGCAACGTTTCTTCGATGCATGCGGCCATGTTCGATCGACGGTAACGGAGACGGACGTGCGCTAATGGCCGTCCGGCCTTGTTCGGCGTGCATCGCGATATCGATGCGTGCGCACACAATCGCGCGCTGCGGCGTCGCGTGCCGAATATCGATGCGTTCCTGAAACATTTCTCGCGATTTCGCCCTGCACGACGGCGAGCGTTTGGCTGCGACGCTTGCTGCGCGTGGATTGGCGTGGCATGGCACGCGCTTTGCGATTGACCCGGTGCCGTCAGTGCAGACGAATCTCGCCAGAACGATCAGGGCATCGGCGGCATGTAACGACATCGAAACAAACGGGGAATCGGATCGGGTCGCGGCGCCGCGCATGTCGTATCGGTCATGCGCACGGGGCAACGCGTTCCCGATCCGTCGAACAGCAAGCGTGCTTGCAAGGTGTCGTGCCGGGGTTCGCATCACGCAGGGCGGCGCAGGCCGCATGCGTTGGCGAGGCGCACCCGGCACATGTCGGGGGAGGCGCCCGTGAAAACGACGGTGAAGCAATGGGCAGCGGTCGCGGTGACGTGCGCCGCGAGCATGCATGCACTCGCGCAGGAGATCTACCTGCAGGGCGGCACGCAGGGCGTCGGCATCGGCGCGGCCGTGAGCTTCAATTCGATGCTGGGCGCGCATGCGGACTTCAATGCGATCGATCTTTCGCATGATTTCACGGTGGCCGGCAATCGCTATCAGGACGACCTGAAGCTGCGCCAGGGCGGCCTGTACGCGGACATCTTTCCATGGCGAGGCAGCGGCTTCCGGGCGACGCTCGGCCTGCGCTTCAACGACGATGATCTCCATGGCGTATCGGTGCCGACCAACGGCACCTATGTGTTCGGCGGCAAACGCTATCCTGCGATGCCGGGGATGTACGCGGTGGCGGAAGCGCGCTATCCGACCGTGATGCCGTACTTCGGGATCGGCTACGGGCATCGGCCGGCGTCGAAGGGGCTGGGGTTCGTCGCCGATCTCGGCGTGGCGTACGGGATACCGAAATGTTCGTACACGCTGTCGCCAGAACTGGCAGCCGCGGCTGGGCCGGCGAAGAGCCAGATCCTGGCGTCGAGCGGGCTGGATTCGCTGCGGCAGGTGATGTCGCGCTATCGGTGGTACCCGGTTTTGCAGATCGGGATTTCGTATCGGTTCTGATCGGTGGGCAGGTCACAGCGTGGCCGTGTGACGCTCGCGCGCGGGTTGTACCGGTCGGTGTGCCGGACGCGCGTTGCTGCGTTTCGCGATGAATGGATGCTCGATGTAGCGATAGGTCAGCAACGCGCAAAGTACCGCGACCAGCGCGCATCCAAGCGAGAGCAGCCAGCGTTGCAGGTCGTCCGCGGAACCGATCTGGAAAACGAACCGGTTGATCGCGTGGATCATCATGTACACGATCACCATGTGGATCATGTAGATGCTGAAGCTGGCCGTGCCGAGCAACGCGAGCGGACGGGTCTTGAGCACGCCGTAGAACGTGTTCCCGCAGGCGACGCACACGAACACGGGCAGCAGCGGCAGCACGCCCTCGATCGAATAGCGTTCGCCGGGGCTCGGGGCGACGGCAAGGATCAGCAACGCGACGGTGGCCGCCGATTTCGTGTCGAGCCGCGCGCGGATCGCGGGGTGCCGCGACATCTCGAATGCCACGGCACCGAACGCGAACAGCAGCGCCATGCTGCCAGGCTGCCCGAACAGCGTCGCGCAGATCGTGACGATCGCGAGCGCGAACAGCTTGCGCCACGCATGCGTCGCGACGAACCACGCGAGAAACGGAACGACGGCGTAGAACCGCCATTCATATCCGAGCGTCCACCAGACGCCGCTCAGATAGCTGGTGCGTTGGGCGCCGTTGATCGGGAACGCGCCGAACCAGCCGAGCGACACGGTCTTGAGCACGTCGGCCAGCAACTGCGTCGGCGCATCCACGACGTTGCGGGGAAACCAGACCAGCGTGCAGACGACGATGACGATCGCGTAAGCGAGATAGAGCGGGGCGACGCGCCGCACGCGCCCGACGAAGAAGGTCCGCACGTCGAGCGTGCCCTTGCACGCGCGTTCCCAAAACAGAAACCCGGTGACCATGAAGAACATCGCGACGGGAATCGTCCCGAGATTGCGCAGGAAGCCGGGGCTCGTGCCCCAGCTTCCGGTCGTGAGCAAACCCTGGTTGCACGCGAAGTGATGAAAGACGACGGAAGTGGCGAGGATGCCGCGGAATCCGTCCAGGTTGTGATAGCGCATCGACAGCGACTGGTCGACGGCGAACCGGTAGAACGGCGTTTGCCGCGCGACGAGCCACGCGATGATCGCCACGGCTGCGAGGCATGCCGGGAAGTAGAGTTTGTCGGGTGTCGGGGAAAAGAGGGTGTCGAGAGAAGGCGTAACGAAGTCCACTGAAAGGCGTCTCGTGTCTTGATCGGGATTTCAGGCACGGATGATCCGCGTCGATGCAAGGTCTTCTGCGCGCTTTGCTCGGCGTCATGTCGCCGGTCTCATGGTTTCGATGGTATCAAACGATGCTGATGGCCGCTGCGCGGATGCGTGAGGGCCGGCTGCCTGTCGGAGACTGGCCATTCGGCTGTCTTTCACATCGATCCGCCCCGGTTTACCTTGGACGACAGCAGTTCGACGCGTCGGGCCAGCGGCGGGAGGTGGGCGAATTCATGCCGTCCGTGACCGAGGGCCAGCGCAGACATCGTCGTCCGTCCGTCATCAAGATGATAGCAATGCTTGCACTTCATCCTGTTGGCGCTATCATTGATAGCAAATCAGGACGGAGGAATTCATGGCAAATCTACTGGTGCGTAACGTGGATGACAGTATCGTTCAGAGCCTGCGCGAGCAGGCTGCGGCAAATGGCAGGAGTGCCGAGGCCGAACATCGGGCCATTCTGGCCGATGCGCTCGGCCGGCCGAAGCGAAAGACATTTGCGCAAGTGCTGATGAGCATGCCCGATGTCGGCGACGACGCGGATTTTCAACGTGTTCAGGATTCCGGCGAGGCCAGGCGTGTATTTGATTGACACGAATATCATCAGCGAAATCAGGAAGGGCAAGCGAACCAACCGTGGCGTGCGGGCGTTCTTCACGCAGGCCGCGGCGGACGCGAGCCCGCTTTACCTGTCCGTCGTGACGGTTGCTGAACTTCGCCGCGGCGTCGATCTGATTCGTCATCGCGGCGATCATCCTCAAGCGTCGGCGCTCGAGGCCTGGATGGCGACCATCCTGTCCGGCTATGCGCCGAACATCCTGCCGGTCGACATCGAGATCAGCCAGATGTGGGGGCATTTGCGCGTGCCCGATCCGACGCACGAACTCGACAAGCTGATCGCGGCTACCGCGCTGATCAACGATCTCACGGTGGTCACGCGCAATGTCGCGGATTTCGCCCGCACCGGCGTCAGGCTGCTGAACCCGTTCGACTGACCCTCGTTGCCGCGCTGCGGCAACCGGTACCGGCTCACCGTCTCCTCCCGCAAGCACGGCCCGTCCCGCCGGGCTTCCACGCGCGCCTGCGCCACGCCGATTCCCCGCCGCCTCTCGTCCCAACAGACGATGTAACACCACCCCCGACCGGCCAGAATCCTTTCACGAACAACGGATTCTGAACCAGGAGGAGGCCGACATGATCGATGTCCGTGCGCTTGGCTATGTCGTCGTCGAGGCGACGCGCGTCGATGCGTGGCGCCGCTACGCGGAAGACGTGCTGGGCATGCAGGCGCTCGACGCGCCCGACGGCGCGCTGTACCTGAAGATGGACGAGCGCGATTTCCGCTACGTGATCGTTCCCGGCTCGACCGACCGCTATTTCGCGTCGGGCTGGGAACTGCCCGATGGCCCCGCGTTCGACGCCGCGCTCGCGGCATTGCAGCAAGCGGGTGTCGAAGCCGTGCACGCCACGCGCGACGAAGCCGCACTGCGCCGCGTGCAGGCGATGGCGTGGTGCACCGACCCGTCCGGCAACCGCCACGAGCTGTACTGGGGCGCGCGCTGCGACTTCCGCCGCTTCGTGTCGCCGCTCGGCGTCGCGCGCTTCGTCACCGGCGACATGGGGCTCGGCCACGCGGTGCTGCCCGCGCCGCAGTTCGACGCGACCGACGCATTCGTGCGCGGCGTGCTCGGCTTCGAGCTGTCCGACATCTTCCGTGTGAAGTTCACGCCCGATCCCGCCGAACCCGAGAAACGCATCCACTTCATGCACTGCCGCAACGCGCGCCATCACAGCCTCGCGCTGTTCGAGATGGCCGTGCCGTCGGGCTGCGTGCACGTGATGGCGGAAGTCGACTCGATGGACGAAGTGGGTCGCGCGCTCGACCGCGTGGCCGCGCACGACGTGAAGCTGTCCGCGACGCTCGGCCGGCACTGCAACGACCAGATGATCTCTTTCTACATGAAGACCCCCGGCGGCTTCGATCTCGAATACGGCTTCGGCGGCCTCACGGTCGACTGGTCGAAGCATGCGGTGTTCGAGGCCACGAAGGTGAGCCAGTGGGGCCACGATTTCAGCATCGGATACCGGTAAGCCAGCACGATGACGATGAAACCTCTCGACAAGACGATGTCCGCGCGCGACGTGGTCGCGCAACTCGCCGACGGCATGACGATCGGCATCGGCGGATGGGGGCCGCGGCGCAAGCCGATGGCGCTGGTGCGCGAAATCGCGCGCTCGAACCTGAAGGACCTGACGATCGTCGCGTACGGCGGCGCCGATGTCGGCCTGCTGTGCGCTGCGGACAAGGTGCGCAAGGTGGTGTTCGGCTTCGTGTCGCTCGACGTGATTCCGCTCGAACCGCATTTCCGCCGGGCCCGCGAGCAGGGCCGCGTCGATGTGCTCGAACTCGACGAAGGGATGCTGCAGCTCGGCCTGCGCGCGGCCGCCGCGCGCCTGCCGTTCCTGCCGACCCGCGCCGGGCTCGGCACCGCGCTGCTCGATCACGCGCCGCAACTGCGCACGGTGCAATCGCCGTATGACGACGGCGAGACGCTGCTCGCGATGCCCGCGATCGAACTCGACGCCGCGCTGCTGCACGTGAACGCGGCCGACCGGATGGGCAACACGCGCATCGACGGCCCCGATCCGTTCTTCGATGCGTGGATGGCGCGCGCTGCACGGCGCTGCTACGTGTCGGCGGAAGCGGTCGACGCATCGCTCGCGAGCGAGGACCTCGACGCCGCCAGACGCAACCCGTTCGAGCGCTCGCTCGTCACCGGCGTCGTGCATGCGCCGGGCGGCGCGCACCCGACGTCGTGCGGGCCGGCCTACGGCTGGGACCTGCCGCACCTGCGCGCGTACTGCGCCAGCGCGGAAGACGACGCGAAAACGACGGCGTACCTGCGCGACGTGGTCGGCCAGGACGAACGCCAGTACTTCGAAGGCGTCGGCGGCCTGTCGCACGTGACGACGCTGTCGTTGCCGATTCTGTAAAGGAGCGCCTGTGAGCGAATCTCTCGACCATTCCCTCGCGGAACTGATGATCGTCGCGTCCGCGCGACTCTGGCGCGACGACGGCGAAGTGCTGGCAACCGGCATCGGCACGGGCCCGCGGCTCGCGGCCGGCCTCGCGCGGCTCGCGTACAACAACGGGCTGATGCTGACCGATGGCGAAGCGTATCTCGTCGAGGAGCCGGTGCCGCTTGGGCCCCGCCCCGACGGCTATCGTGTGAAGGCGAGCGGCTGGATGACCTACGAGCGTGTGTTCGACTGCCTGTGGCACGGCCGCCGCCATGCGCTCGTGATGCCGACGCAGATCGACCGCTTCGGCCAGGCCAACATCTCGTGGCTCGGCGACGACTACGCGCGGCCGAAGACGCAACTGCTCGGCGCACGCGGCTTCCCCGGCAACTCGACGAACCATGCGAATTCGTTTTTCGTCAGCGGCCACGGCAAGCGCACGTTCGTCGAGAGCGAAGTCGACATGGTGTGCACGGTCGGATACAACCCGGCGCGCCGGCTGCCTGGCATGAAAACCTTTGTCGACCTGCGCAGCATCGTCACCGACCTGTGCGTGATGGATTTCGGCGGGTCCGACCACGCGATCTGCGTGCGTTCGCTGCATCCGGGCGTGAGCTTCGACGAGGTGCAGGACGCGACGGGCTTCCCGCTGGTCGCCGCACCCGACCTCGGCACGACGGCCGCTCCGAACGCGGAAGACCTGCGCATCATGCGCGCGCTCGATCCGCACAACCTGCGCGCGACGATCGTGCGCAACAATCCGGCGCCGCGCCGGGGATGAGGTCCGACATGGAAGCGACCCAGGTGACCTTCGGCGACGGTGTCGTCGACTACGCGGTCGAGGATGGCATCGCGACGATCACGATGAACCGCCCGGAGTATCACAACGCGCAGAACTCGAAGATGACGTATGCGCTCGACGCGGCGTTCCGGCGCGCGGCGCACGACGACGCGGTGAAGGTGATCGTGCTCGCGGGCGCCGGCAAGCATTTCTCGGCAGGGCACGATATCGGCACGCCGGGCCGCGACATCCACGAGTCGTTCGACCGCGCATCGTTGTGGTACGACCACGTCGACAAGGAAGGCGGCGAATTCCTCTATGCGCGCGAGCAGGAGGTGTACCTCGGGATGTGCCGGCGCTGGCGCGACCTGCCGAAGCCGACGATCGCGATGGTGCAGGGCGCGTGCATCGCGGGCGGGCTGATGCTCGCGTGGGTGTGCGACCTGATCGTCGCGTCCGAGGATGCGTTCTTCGCCGATCCGGTCGTGCGGATGGGGATTCCGGGCGTCGAATACTTCGCGCATGCGTACGAGCTGAACCCGCGCATCGCGAAGGAATTCCTGTTCCTCGGCGAGCGGATGCCGGCCGAGCGCGCGTACCAGATGGGAATGGTCAACCGTGTGGTGCCGCGCGAGCGGCTGCGCGATGCGACCTATGCGATCGCCGCGAAGATCGCGACGATGCCGCGCCTCGGGCTCACGCTGACCAAGCAGGCGCTGAACCACGTCGAGGAGCTGCAGGGCAAGCGCGCGGCGATGGATGCGGCGTTCGCGTGGCATCACTTCGCGCATGCGCACAACGAGCTGGTGAGCGGCGACCGCCTCGGCGGCTACGACGCGCGCAGCATGGCCAGCTCGCAGCGCCAGCCGAACGGCGCGGACCGCAGCGACGCGCAGGCACCGGCACCGGTTGCCGTCAACGGAGCCGCCGCATGAGTACGACGCTGCATACGCCCTTGTGCGACCTGCTCGGCTGCCGTTACCCGATCGTGCAGACCGCGATGGGCTGGGTGGCCGATGCGCGGCTCGTCGCGGCCACCAGCAATGCCGGCGGCTTCGGCTTCCTGGCCGGTGCGACGCTCGAACCCGAGCAGGTCGAGGCCGAGATCCTGAAAGTGAAGTCGCTGACGGACCAGCCGTTCGGCATCAACTTCCACATGTTCCAGAAGAACGCGCAGCAGGTCGTCGAACTGGCGATCGAGCACCGGTTGCGCGCGGTGAGCTACGGCCGCGGGCCCGATGCGAAGACGATCCGCCGCTTCAAGGATGCCGGCATCGTCTGCATGCCGACCGTCGGCGCGCCGAAGCATGCGGCGAAAGCGGTCCAACTCGGCGCGGACATCGTGACGGTGCAGGGCGCGGAAGGCGGCGGCCACACGGGCTCGGTGCCGACCACGCTGTTGTTGCCGAAGGTGCTCGACGCGGTGCGCGTGCCGGTGATCGCGGCCGGCGGCTTCTTCGACGGGCGCGGGCTGGCTGCCGCGCTCGCGTATGGCGCGGCCGGCATCGCGATGGGCACGCGCTTCCTGATGAGCGCCGAATCGCCGGTGCCGCGCGAGACGCTCGATCGCTACGTCGCGGTCGGCGACCCGGCGCGCATCCGCGTATCGGACGCGCTCGACGGGCTGCCGCAACGAATGATCGACAACCCGTATCTGCTGAAGCTCGAACGCTTCGGTCCGCTGCGCCGCACGTGGTTCGCACTGAAGACCGCCGAAGCGTGGCGGCGCCAGAACGGGCTGAGCACGGGCGACATGCTCGGCCTCGCGCTCAAGGCGCTGCGCTCGCAGGACTACACCGCGAGCCAGACGCTGATGGCCGCGAACGCGCCGTTCCTGATCCAGCGCGCGATCGTCGAGGGCCGCCCGGATGAAGGCGTGCTGCCGAGCGGCCAGGCGGCCGCGATGATCGGCGCGATCGAATCATGCGACGCGTTGATCGCACGGATCGTCGCGGAAGCCGGCGAGCGGCTCGACGCACTGGCCGCGCTGCGCGCTGCGCCGGCCGCACAGGCCGCATGAAAACATAACAGGGAGGCTTTGGAGATGACAGCATCCAACCAACCGGCCGGCGCGACGCCGTTCCGGATCGATCGCGCCGACGGCATTGCCGAACTGGTGATCGCCCATCCGCCCGTGAACGCGCTCGACGCGCGGGGCTGGCATGCGCTCTCGCGTGCGCTCGATGCGCTCGGCGAAGACGACGACGTGCGTGTGATCGTCGTGCGCGGCGAAGGGCGCGGCTTCTGCGCGGGCGTCGACATCAAGGAACTGGCCGCGCATCCGGAGCGGATCGTGGCGGTCAACGCGGGCAACTACGAGACGTTCCGTGCGGTGCACCGCAACCCGAAGCCGGTGATCGCGGCCGTGCACGGCTTCGTGCTCGGCGGCGGGATCGGCATCTGCGGCGCGGCGGACATCGTCGTCGCGGCCGATTGCGCGCGCTTCGGCGTGCCCGAGATCGACCGCGGCGCGATGGGCGGCGGCGCGCATCTGCAGCGGCTGTTCGGCGTGCAGAAGGTGCGCATGATGTATTTCACCGGCGACATGATCGACGCGGCCGAAGCGTACCGGCTCGGCGCGGTCGAGCAGGTCGTGACGCGCGACACGCTGCGCGACGCGGCGCTCGCGATCGCCCGCAAGATCGCGGAGAAGAGCCCGGCGATGGTGCGGCTCGCGAAGGAGGCGCTGAACGGCGTCGAGGATGGCGATCTCGAGGGCAAGTACCGCTGGGAGCAGGGCTTCACGCTGCAGGCGTACATGACGAACGACTCGACGGAAGCGCGCGCCGCGTTCGTCGAGAAGCGCGATGCGCGTTTCGACGCGCAGGCAACCGCCGAGGAGGCACGCGCATGAACCTGACCTATACGCCGCAGCAGCAGGCGTTCCGCGCGGAGATCCGCGAATGGCTCGCCGCGCACGTGCCGCGCGAGCGGCTGCCGAGCTTCGACACCGAGGAAGGCTTCGCCGCGCACCGCGAATGGGAGCGCACGCTGCACTCGGGCCGCTGGAGCATGGTCACGTGGCCGCGCGAACTCGGCGGGCGCGGCTGCGACCTGATCGAGTGGCTGATCTTCGAGGAAGAGTACTGGCGTGCCGACGCGCCGATGCGCGTGAACCAGAACGGCATCTTCCTGCTCGGCCCGACGCTGATGGATTTCGGCACGGCGGAGCAGAAGGCGCGTTTCCTGCCCGCGATGGCGGCCGGCGAGCACGTGTGGGCGCAGGGCTGGTCGGAGCCGAACGCGGGCTCCGACATGGCCGCGATCCGCACGACGGCCGCCCGCATCGGCGACGAATACGTGCTGAACGGCCAGAAGATCTGGTCGACGCGCGCGGTATGGGCCGACTGGCTGTTTGGCCTCTTCCGCAGCGATCCCGAATCGTCGCGCCACCACGGGCTCACGTTCCTGATGGTGCCGCTGTCCGCGCCGGGCATCACGGTGCGACCGATCCGCCAGCTGAACGGGCAGACCGGCTTCGCGGAAATCTTCTTCGACGACGTACGTGTGCCGGTCGAGAACCGGCTGGCAGCCGAAGGCGCGGGATGGCAGGTCGCGATGGCGACGGCCGGCTTCGAGCGCGGGCTGATGCTGCGTTCGCCGGCACGGTTCCAGCGCACGGCACAGGCGCTGCGCGACCTGTATCTCGCGCACCGTGACAGCGCCGACCGCGATCCGACGCTGCGCGAGCGCGTGGTGCAGGCGTGGATGGATGCGCAGGCCTATGCGCTGTCGACCTACGCGACCGCGAGCCGGCTACTGAAGGGCGGCCACATCGGCGCGGAGTCGAGCACCAACAAGGTGTTCTGGTCGGAACTCGATTTGCGCATGCACCAGACCGCGCTCGACATCCTCGGCGCGCACGGCGAGGTCGTCCCGCAGACGGCCGCGCAGCACGCGACGCTCGGCCACTGGCTCGACGGCTTCCTGTTCGCGCAGGCCGGCACGATCTACGCGGGCACCAACGAGATCCAGCGCAACATCGTCGCCGAACGGATGCTCGGCATGCCGCGCGCGTAAGCGTGCCGGCGCCACTCTTACAGAACGGACATCGTATGGATTTCGTATTCGATGAAGACCAGGAAGCGCTCGCGGACAGCGTGAAGCGCCTGCTGATGACCGAGATGACGCCCGAGCTGATCCGCGAGCTGTGGGCCACGCCGACCGGGCGTTCGGACGACCTGTGGGCGCTGTTCGCGTCGCAGGGGCTGACCGCCGTGTCGGTGCCCGAGGCGCACGGCGGCCTCGGACTGACCGAAGCGGAATGGGCGCTGCTCGCGCAGGCCTACGGCTATTTCGGCAGCCCCGAACCGTTGCTCGACACGGCGCTCGTGTCGGCCGGCGTGCTGGCGCGGCTGCCGGCGAGCGACTGGCGCGACGCGCTGCTGCACGACATCGCCGAAGGGCGTGCGCGCGTCGCGCTCGTGCATCCGGTGAACCCGTATGCGGCCGACGTGCACGTCGCGCAGACGCTGCTGTGCGAGCACCGCGGCGAGCTGCACCGCGTCGATCCTGTGCAGTGCGCGTGGCGTGCGGTCGACAGCGTCGACCCGTCGCGGCGGCTGTTCACGCTCGACTGGGAGCCGTCGGCGGCCACCCGCATCGCGAGCGCCGACGAGGCCGCGCCGCTGCTGAACCGCGCGCTCGACCACGGCGCGTTCGCGGTGGCCGCGCAACTGCTCGGCCTCACGCAGCGCGTGCTCGACGTCGCGATCGACTACAGCGCGCAGCGCAAGCAGTTCGGCAAGGCGATCGGCTCGTACCAGGCGCTCAAGCACCTGCTCGCCGATGTCGCGATCCGCTACGAGTTCGCACGGCCGGTGGTCGCGCGCGCCGCGCAGGCGATCGCCGACGATCACCCGCGGCGCGCGGTGTTCGTGTCGCACGCGAAGCTCGCCGCGACGTCGGCCGCGCAGCTCGCCGCACGCCACTCGATGCAGGTGCACGGCGCGATCGGCTACACGTGGGAGCTCGACCTGCAGATCTTCATGAAACGCATCTGGGCGCTCTCCGGCAGCTGGGGCGACAGCGCGTTCCACAAGGCCCGCGTGGCCGACGCGATCCTCGGCGACGCGTTGCCGATCGGCCCCGCGCAGACCTTCGACCTCGAGGAATTGAACTGATGAAACAAGCCTATATCGTCGACGCGCTGCGCGCGCCGACCGGCCGCCGCAAGGGCGGGCTCGCGCACGTGCATGCGGCGGACCTCGGCGGCTTCGTGCTGAAGACGCTGGTCGAGCGCAACGCGATTCCCGCCGATGAATACGACGACGTGGTGTTCGGCTGCGTCGACACGATCGGCCCGCTCGCGGGCAACATCGCGCGCACCTGCTGGCTCGCGGCCGGGCTGCCGCTGCAGGTGCCGGGTGTGACGGTCGATCGCCAGTGCGGCTCGTCGCAGCAGGCCGTGCACTTCGCCGCGCAGGCGGTGATGAGCGGCGTGCAGGACGTGGTGGTGGCCGGCGGCGTGCAGACGATGACGCAGATCCCGATCTCGTCCGCGATGACCTGCGCCGCGCCGCTTGGCTTCAACGACCCGTTCTCGGGCAGCACCGGCTGGCGCGCGCGCTTCGGCGATGCGCCGGTGTCGCAGTTCGTCGCCGCACAGCGGATCGCCGATCACTGGAACCTGTCGCGCGACGCGATGGAGCGCTATGCGCTCGAAAGCCACCGCCGCGCGGTCGCGGCGATCGAGGCCGGGCATTTCAAGCGGGAAATCGTGCCGCTCGAAGGCGTGATGCACGACGAAACGCCGCGCCCCGACACGTCGCTGGAAAAGATGGCGACGCTCGAACCGCTGACGCCGGGCGGCTCGCTGACGGCTGCCGTCGCGAGCCAGACCTGCGATGCGGCCGCCGCGCTGCTGATCGTGTCGGAGGAGGCGTTGAAGCGCTATGGCCTCACGCCGCGCGCACGCATCCATCACCTGAGCGTGCTCGGGGACGATCCGCTGTGGATGCTCACCGCGCCGATTCCCGCGACAAAGGCCGCGCTCAAAAAGGCCGGCCTCGACTGGTCGCAGATCGACGTCGTCGAGATGAACGAGGCGTTCGCATCGGTCGCGCAGGCATGGCTCGCCGACACGCGGTTCCCGCACGAAAAAACCAACCCGAACGGCGGCGGCATCGCGCTCGGCCATCCGCTCGGTGCGACCGGCGCACGGCTGATGACGACGCTGCTGCACGAACTGGAACGCACGGGCGGCCGCTACGGGCTGCAGACGATGTGCGAAGGCGGCGGTCTCGCGAACGTCACGATCATCGAGCGCCTGTGAGCGCGTCACCTTCACGATCCACGAGGCACAAGCATGGGAATCTGTAACGGACGCACCGTCATCATCACCGGCGCGGGCGGCGGGCTCGGGCGCGAATACGCGCTCGCGTTCGCGGCCGAAGGCGCGGCGGTCGTCGTCAACGACATCCGGCGCGATGCCGCGCAAGCGGTCGTCGACGCGATCGCGCAACGCGGTGGCCACGCGCTCGCGAACGCGGACGACATCACGCAGGTCGACACCGCGCAGCGGATCGTCGACGCGGCACGCGAAGCGTTCGGCGACGTGCACGTGCTCGTCAACAACGCGGGCATCTGCCGCGACAAGATGTTCACGAGCATGACCGAAACCGACTGGGACGACGTGATGCGCGTGCACCTGCGCGGCCACTTCTGCCTGTCGAGCGTGCTGGCGCGCGTGTGGCGCGACGCGGCGAAGGCCGGCAACCCGGTCGATGCGCGGATCGTCAACACGAGTTCGGGCGCCGGGTTGCAAGGCTCGATCGGCCAGTCGAACTACGGCGCGGCGAAGGCCGGGATCGCCGCGCTCACGCTGATGCAGGCGGCCGAGCTGCAGCGCTACGGCGTGCGCGTGAACGCGCTGGCACCGGCCGCGCGCACGTCGATGACCGAAGGCGTGTTCGCCGACATGATGAAGAAGCCCGAGGACGGCGGCTTCGACTATTTCGATCCGGCCAACGTCGCGCCGCTGGTCGTGTGGCTCGGCAGCGCGCTGTCGGCTGACGTGACGGGCCAGGTGTTCGAGGTCGCGGGCGGGATGATCGCGGTCGCGGAAGGCTGGCGTACCGGCCCGAGCGTCGATCGCGGCGCGCGCTGGGAAGCGGCCGAGGTCGGCCCGGCGGTGGCACAGCTGCTCGCCGATGCGCGTCCCGCGCAGCGCGTGTACGGGAGCTGACCCATGGATCTGGCGCTCACCGACGAACAGGCGATGATCCGCGACGCGGCGGCCGACGTGCTCGCCGAACGAAGCGCGTCCGCCGACGTGCGCCGCGCGCTCGAGCAGTCGGCCGGCCGCGACGATGCGCTGTGGGCCGCGCTGTCCGGCGAACTCGGCTGGAATGCGCTCGCGCTCCCCGAGGCGGCCGGCGGGCTGGGGCTCGGTGCGATCGAGCAAACCGTACTGATGGAACAGCTCGGCCGGCGCGTGGCGTGCGTGCCGTATTTTTCGACGGCGTGCCTCGCGGCGACCGCGCTCGCGGGATGTGCCGAGACGCCGCTGGCGAAAGACGGGCTTGCAAGGATCGCAGAAGGCGCGTGTAGCGCGACGCTGGCGCTGCCGTTCGACGTGCCGACCGGCGCATGGCAACTGCCGGTCGTCGCGGAGGAAACGGCGGGCGGCTACGCGCTGTCCGGCACGCTCGAACAGGTGATCGACGGCGCGCGTGCCGACCTGCTGCTGGTGCCTGCGCGGATCGCGAACGAAGGGCAGTCGATCGGGCTGTTCGCAATCGAGGTCGCAGCGGCATCGGGGCTCAAAGTCACGCCGCTCGACACGCTCGACGCAACACGGCCGATCGCGCGCGTGGTATTCGACGAAGCCCGCATGAGCCGCGACGCGCTGCTCGCATGCGGCACGGCGGCAGCGCAATTGCTGGAACGCACCGCCTGGTTCGCGGCACTCGCGCTCGCCGCCGAACAGCTCGGCGGCGCCCAGCAATGCCTCGACCTGACGCTCGACTACACGAGCCAGCGCGTGCAGTTCGGCCGTGCGATTGCGTCGTTCCAGGCGGTCAAGCACCGCTGCGCACAGATGATGGTGTTGATCGAATCCGCGCGATCGGCCGTGCTCGGTGCGTCACATGCGTGGGACGCGGAAGTCGGCAGCGCGGTGCCGAGCGACGCATTGCGCGCCGACATCGCCGCCGCGAAATCCGCCGCGAACGACGCGTATGCGTTCTGCGCACAGGAAGCGATCCAACTGCACGGCGGCGTCGGCTTCACGTGGGAATACGACCCGCATCTCTATTTCAAGCGCGCGCAGGCGTCAGGTGCGCAGTTCGGCAGCACGCCGCAGCTGCTCGAATGGATCGCGTCCCATGCGATCGACGGCCGCGCATCGCATCGCGACGACGCGTTCGCACCCGCCGCCGCGGTGGCATCCCGGCCGTCGGCCGCACGCGCAGGAGCCCTCCAATGAACAGCGAAACGCGCGAACAGCAATTGCGGCATGAAGTGGCCGACTGGGTGCAGTCGCACCTGACCAATGACTTCGCATGCCTGAAATACCGCGGCGGCCCCGGCGACGAGGAAGCGTGGCCCGAACTGCGCAAGGCGTGGGAGCAGGAACTGGCGAAGGGCGGCTGGACCGGGCTCGGCTGGCCGACCGAGGCCGGTGGGCGCGGCTTCTCGGTCGCCGAGCAGGTGATCTTCCACGAGGAATATGCCCGCGCGGGCGGCCCCGGGCGGATGGGGCACATCGGCGAAGGGCTGCTCGGGCCGACGCTCGTCGCGTGCGGCACCGACGACCAGCGTGCGCGCTTCCTGCCCGGCATCCTGGCCGGCACGCAGTTCTGGTGCCAGGGCTATTCGGAGCCTGGCGCGGGTTCCGATCTCGCCAACGTGCGCACGCGGGCCGAACAGGATGCGGACGGCACGTGGCGTGTATACGGCCAGAAGGTCTGGACGTCGCTCGCGCACGATTCCGACTGGATCGTCATGCTGGCGCGCACCGATCCCGCGTCGAAGGGCAACAAGGGGTTGTCGTTCCTGCTGATGCCGCTCGACCAGCCGGGCATCGAGATCCGGCCGATCAAGCAGCTCAACGGCGGCGCGGAATTCAACGAAGTGTTCTTCGACGGCGCGCGCGCTCAAGCCCGCGACCTCGTCGGCGCAGCCGGCGACGGCTGGCGGATCGCGATGACGCTGCTCGGCTTCGAGCGCGGGATGTCGACGCTCGGCCAGCAGATGCAGTTCGTCCGCGAACTCGAATGGGTGATCGACGCCGCGCGCGAATCGGGCGCGGACCGCGACCCGGTGCTGCGCCAGCGGATCGGCCGCGCGTGGGCCGGGCTGCGCGTGATGCGCTACAACGCGCTGCGGATGCTGTCCGGCGCGGACCACACCGATGCCGGCGCCGGCACGCCGCTGCGTCGCGAGGCGCTGATCTACAAGTATTTCTGGTCGAACTGGCATCGCGACCTCGGCCAGCTTGCGATGGATGCACTGGGCCCGCGCGCGAACGTGATCGATCCGGCCGACGAAAAGCTCACCCATCTGCAGCGCGTATTCCTGTTCTCCCGTGCGGACACGATCTACGCGGGCACCAACGAAATCCAGCTCAACATCATGGCCGAGCGTGGGCTCGGCATGCCCAGGGAAGCCAGAGGAACAGCATGACCGAACCCCAGATCCAGAAAGCGCCGGCCTACGTGCCGGGCCACCAGCTGCTCGCCGGCAAATCGGTGCTGATCACGGCGGCTGCCGGCGCCGGCATCGGCTTCGCGGCCGCGCGCCGCTGCGCGGAAGAAGGCTGCCGCGCGCTGTTCATCTCCGACATCCACGAAAAGCGCCTCGAACAGGCGGTCGAGACGCTGCGCGCCGAAACGGGGCTGCAACGGGTCTACGGCCGTCTGTGCAACGTCGCGGTGGAGGCCGACGTGCAGGCACTGGTCGCCGAAGCTCAGGACAAGCTCGACGGCGTCGACGTGCTGATCAACAACGCCGGGCTCGGCGGGTCGACCCGCATCGTCGATATGGACGATGCCGAATGGTCGCGCGTGATCGACATTAGCCTGACCGGGACGTTCCGGATGACGCGCGCGATGCTGCCGCACATGCAGGCCCGAGGCCGCGGCGCGATCGTCAACAACGCGTCGGTGCTCGGCTGGCGCGCGCAGGCGGAACAGGCGCACTACGCGGCCGCGAAGGCGGGCGTGATGGCGCTCACGCGCTGCGCGGCGCTCGAGGCGTCGCCGTACGGCGTGCGCATCAACGCGGTCGCACCGAGCATCGCGATGCACGATTTTCTGAAGAAGTCGGCCCCGGCCGACCTGCTGAATCAACTGGCGTCGCGCGAAGCCTTCGGGCGCGCCGCCGAAGTCTGGGAGGTCGCGAACGTGATGGTGTTCCTTGCAAGCGATTACGCGTCGTACATGACCGGCGAAGTGCTGTCGGTCAGCAGCCAGCACGCATGATGAGCACGACCCTCGACCCCGTGCGCGCGACGCCCCGCGTGTTCGCGCATCCCGGCGAACTGGCAGCGGCCGTCGGCGACACGCTCGGCGCGAGCGCATGGCTCGCGATCGACCAGATCCGCATCGACGGCTTCGCCGATGCGACGGGCGACCACCAGTGGGTGCACGTCGACCCGGTGCGCGCGAAGGACGGCCCGTTCGGCGCGTGCATCGCGCACGGGTACCTGACGCTGTCGCTCGTCAATTGCTTCCTGCCGCAGATCGTGCGGATCGACGGCGCACGGCTCGGCGTCAACTACGGCTGCGACAGGATCCGTTTCCCGGCGCCGGTGAAGGTCGGCGCGCGCGTGCGCGGCGTTGGCGAGCTGCTGCGCGTCGAGCCGCTCGAAGGCGGCGTGCAGGCATGGATTCGCGTGACCGTCGAGATCGAAGGCGAAGCGAAGCCCGGTTGTGTGGCCGACACGATCAGCCGTTACTACTTCTAGATTCAGAGAGCAGAGACATGGAAGACGCAGTCATCGTATCCGTTGCACGCACGCCGATCGGCAAGGCGTTTCGCGGCATGTTCAACGACACCGAGGCGCCCGCGCTGGGCGGCCACGTCGTGCGCACCGCACTCGAACGCGCGGGCGTCGCGCCGGCCGACGTCGACGACGTGCTGATCGGCTGCGCCGCGCAGCAGGGTACGCAGGGCTACAACATCGGCCGCCTGTCGGCCGCGGCGGCGGGGCTGCCGGCGTCGGTGCCCGGCATGGCGATCGACCGCATGTGCTCGTCGGGCCTGATGTCGATCGCGAGCGCCGCGCGCAGCATCGCTGCGGGCGACGCACGGATCGTCGTCGCGGGCGGTGTCGAGTCGATCTCGCTCACGCAGAACAAGCACAAGAACGCATATCGCGCGCGCTCGCAAGCCGTGCTCGACCACCAGCCGGCTGCGTACATGGCGATGATGGAAACGGCCGAGATCGTGTCGCGCCGCTACGGGATCTCGCGTGCCGCACAGGATGAATTCGCACTGCAGAGCCACCAGCGCACGGCCGACGCCCAGGCGGCCGGCCGCTTCGACGCGGAAATCGCGCCGCTCGACGTGCGGCGCGCGCTGTTCGACAAGGAAGGCAACCCGGCCGGTTACGAGGACGTGAACGCCGCGCGCGACGAAGGCGTGCGCGCCGACACGACGGCCGAGCGGCTCGCGGGGCTGAAGCCGTCGTGGAGCGGCGGCAAGGTCGTCGAGCAGGGCGAGTTCGTGACGGCCGGCAATGCGTCGCAGCTGTCGGACGGCGCGGCAGCCGTGGTCGTGATGTCGCGCAGCGAGGCGGTGCGCCGCGGGCTGACGCCGCTCGGCGTATTCCGCGGCCTCGCGGTGGCCGGCTGCGAGCCCGACGAGATGGGCATCGGCCCGGTGTTCGCGATTCCGAAGCTGCTGGCGCGCTTCGGGATGACCGTCGGCGACATCGGGCTGTGGGAGCTGAACGAGGCATTCGCGTGCCAGGCGCTGTACTGCCGCGGCACGCTCGGCATTCCCGACAACCGTTTGAACGTCGACGGTGGCGCGATCGCGCTCGGCCATCCGTTCGGGATGTCGGGTACGCGGATGACGATGCACGCGCTGCTCGAAGGCGCTCGGCGCGGCGTGCGGCACGCGGTCGTGACGATGTGCATCGGCGGCGGGATGGGCGCCGCCGCGCTGTTCGAAGTCGGCGCGTAGCGGCGCGCTGACGGGCCGCGCCGCTCGGGCGGCCCGTCATTCAGGACCATTCGAGGCCGCGGCAACGACCGACGGCCCGGAGACTTGCAGGCAACGGCGGTGGGCGCGATGGCGCGAACCGTTGTCGCACGCAGACACAGGAGACAAGCGATGAAACGAACTTTGCCCGGACTCGCGATGTCGGCGCTGGTGCTCGGCGCCGCGCTGTTCGCGTTTTCGCCGCGCCCGCTGCCGGCGTTCCCGGTCACCGCGATCCACGCGGACCGGCTGCAGATCAACGGGCTCGCCCGGGCCGGCGCGCGCATCGTCGCGGTCGGCGAACGCGGCGTGATCCTGCTGAGCGATGACGCGGGCGCCCACTGGCGTCCGGCCTCGACTACACCCGACCAGGCATCGACGCTCACGCAGGTGCGCTTCATCACGCCGACGCTCGGCATCGCGGTCGGCCACGACGGCCGGATCGTACGCAGCGACGACGCCGGCCTGCACTGGCGCGACGTGCGCATGGACCCCGCGCATTCCGATCCGCTGCTGTCCGTGTGGGGCGCGGCCGACGGCCCGCTGTTCGCGGCCGGCAGCTTCGGCCAGCTGCTGCGCTCGGACGACGCGGGCCTGAACTGGCAAACCGTGAAGACCCCGGCCGGCGACCGTCACCTGAACGCGATCGTCGGCGACGGCCACGGCAACCTGCTGGTCGCGGGCGAGAGCGGCACGCTGCTGCGCTCGACCGATAACGGCGCGACGTGGGACAAGCTGCCGTCGCCCTATGCCGGTTCGCTGTTCGGCGCGCTGATGCTCGCGAACGGGGACTGGATCGCGTACGGGATGCGCGGCAACGTGGTGCGCAGCACCGATCGCGGCATGACCTGGACGCATGTCGACAGCCACGTGCCGGTGTCGTACTTCGGCGCGGCCCAGCTTGCCGACGGCGAACTCGTGCTGGTGGGCCAGGGCGGCGCGATCGTCGCGTCGCGCGACGGCGGGCTGACCTTCGACGTGCGCAAGCTCGGCGGCGTGCAGAGCCTCGCGGCCGTGCTCGACATGGGCCACGGTGCGCTGCTGCTCGGCGGCGAGGCCGGCGTCGCGCCGCTCGCCGGCGCGGCTGCGTCAACCCCGTCCTGACGCGCGGCGGTTCCGCTGCCTGCTCCCGTTCGTTTCGCATCGACAAGAGAATTCCATGAACGACCTGTCACGCCCCCCTGAAGCCGTCCCCGCGTCGCGCCTCGCCGCGTTCGTCGAGCGCTGCGCCGACACGATCGTCCGCCGGCGCAAGCTGCTGATGCTGCTGTGCGTCGCGGTGACGCTCGCGCTCGGGCTGTCCGCGACGCGCCTGAAGCTCGATCCGGGCTTCAACAAGATGATCCCGATGCAGCACCCGTACATGCAGGTGTTCGAGCGCTATGCGGGCGCGTTCCCCGGCGCGAACACGATCCTCGTGAGCCTGCGCTGGAAGGGCGACGGCGACATCTACAACCAGACGTTCATGGACGCGCTGCGCCATGCGACCGACGACGTGTTCTTCATCCCCGGCGTGAACCGCTCGCGCGTGTTCTCGCTGTTCACGCCGAACGTCCACTACACCGAGGTGACCGAGGCCGGCTTTCGCGGCGACGTGGTGGTGCCGGGCCAGTTCTCGAGCGCGAATCCGGACGATCTCGCGAAGGTGCGCCGCAACGTCGCGCGTTCCGGGCAGATCGGCCGCCTCGTCGGCAACGACCTGAAGTCGGCGCTGATCCGCGCGGAGCTGCGTGAGACCGACCCGGCCACCGGCAAGCGGCTCGACTACAGCGCGGTCGCGCGCCAGTTGGAGGAGATCCGCGCGAAGTACGCGAAGCAGGGCATCGACGTGAACATCATCGGCTTCGCGAAGCTGGTGGGCGACGTCGAGAGCGGCATCGCGGGCGTGATGGCGTTCTTCGCGCTCGCGTTCCTCGTGACGGCCGCGTTGCTGTTCGCGTACACACGCTCATTGAAGACCACCGTGCTCGCGCTCGTCGTCGCGCTGCTTCCGGTCGTGTGGCTGCTCGGCGCGCTGCCGCTGCTCGGCCTCGGCATCGACCCGATGTCGATCCTCGTGCCGTTCCTGATCTTCTCGATCGGCGTGTCGCACGCGGTGCAGATGACCAACGCGTGGAAGCAGGCGCTGGTGCGCGGTGCGTCGTCGGTCGATGCCGCGCGCGACGCGTTCCGCAAGCTGTTCGTGCCGGGCACGGTGGCGCTGCTGACCAACGCGCTCGGCTTCATGGTGATCATGCGGATCAGGATCGACATCGTGCGCGAACTCGGCATCACCGCGTGCCTCGGCGTGCTGCTGATGATCGTGACGAACAAGGTGTTCCTGCCGATCCTGCTGTCGTACACGCGCCTCGAGCGCGGCACGCTGGCGCGTGCGCAGCGCACGGCGGCGGCCGGCGGCAGCCGGATGTGGTCGCGCTTCGCGGTGTTCGCACGGCCGGCGCCGGCGCTCGGCGTGTTCGCGGTGGCGCTCGCGCTGCTCGCGTACGGCACGCTCGAATCGCGCAAGCTGGAGATCGGCGACATCGGCACCGGCGCGCCGGAACTGCGCGCGAACTCGCGCTACAACCTCGACAACGCGGCGATCACGCACCAGTACAACATCGGCGTGGACGTGCTGTCGGTGATCGTCGAGACGACCGGCTTCGACGATGCGTGCCTGCATTACCCGGTGATGAGCGCGATCGAGAAGTTCGAGATGACCCTGCGCGGCGTGGCCGGCGTGCAGTCGGTGACGAGCGTGTCGTCGCAGGGCAAGGTGTTCATCGCCGCGTTCAACGAGGGCAACCCGCGCTGGGCCGCGCTGCCGCGTTCCAGCGACGGGCTCACGCAGGGTTCCAACGCGTTCGACCCCGACAACGGGATGAACACCGCGAACTGCAAGGCGATCCAGGTGCTGATCTACACGAAGAACCACGAAGGCACGACGATCGCGCACATCGTCGACGAGATCAAGCGCTTCGCGGCCGAGAGCCCGACGCCGAACGTCGCGTTCCGGCTCGCGGGCGGCAACGTCGGCGTGATGGCCGCGACCAACGAGGCCGTCGGCGACGCGGAGATCGCGATGCTGCTGTCGATCTTCGGCGCGATCGCTTTGCTCTGCGCGGTGACGTTCCGCTCGTGGCGCGCGGTGCTGTGCATCATCGTGCCGCTCACGCTCGTGTCGATCCTGTGCAACGCGGTGATGGCGCGGCTCGGCATCGGGCTGAAGGTCGCGACGCTGCCGGTGATCACGCTCGGCGTGGGCGTGGGCGTCGACTACGGCATCTACCTGTACGAGCGCCTGCAGCACGACATCCGCCACGGCGCGACGCTGCCGGACGCATTCGCCGACGCGATGCGCCAGCGCGGCACGGCGGCGCTGTTCACGGCCGTCACGATGTTCATCGGCGTCGGCACGTGGGCGTTCTCCGCGCTGAAGTTCCAGGTCGACATGGGCGTGCTGCTCGCGTTCATGTTCCTCGTGAACCTGTTCGGCGCGGTGTTCCTGCTACCCGCACTCGCCGCATGGCTCGGCGTCGAGCGGGCCGAGCGTCGCGCGCTGCACCGGCAGCCGCCGCCGGCGGCCCCGGCGCCGCTGAAGCCGTCGCCCGCGCTCGAACCCGGCAACCCGATGCGCTGACCGGCGCCTCCCATTTCCC
Source organism: Burkholderia sp. HI2714 (assembly GCF_002223085.1). Lineage (NCBI taxonomy): Bacteria > Pseudomonadati > Pseudomonadota > Betaproteobacteria > Burkholderiales > Burkholderiaceae > Burkholderia > Burkholderia sp. HI2714. Next base: position 28,741 of record NZ_NKFM01000047.1, read on the forward strand.
CCGCGCGCGGCCGGCCGCCGCGCGCTCTCCACAAGAGGAGTCAACCCACATGTCCGCACGCCCCTACAAGATCGAAGCCCAGCCGCTCGCGCAGCGCTATGCGCGCGGCTGGCACTGCCTCGGGCTCGCCCGCGATTTCAAGGACGGCAAGCCGCACACGCTGAACGCGTTCGGCCGCAAGCTCGCCGCGTTCGCCGATTCGACCGGCAAGATCAACGTCGTCGACGCGTACTGCCCGCACATGGGCGCCGACCTGAGCCTCGGCACGGTGCAGGGCGACCACCTCGTATGCCCGTTCCACGGCTGGGCGTGGAGCGGCGAAGGGCAGTGCGCATCGATCCCGTACTGCAAGCGGATCCCGCCGAAGGCGCGCATCGGCGCATGGCCGACCTGCGAGGAAAACAACCTGCTGTTCGTGTGGAACGACCCGGAAGGCAATGCGCCGCCGCCGGAAGTCGCGATTCCGCGCCTCGACGTGTGCTTCTCCGACGAATGGTCGGACTGGGTCGTCGACAAGATGGTGATCCAGGCGAATTGCCGCGAACTGGTCGACAACATCTCGGACGTCGCGCACTTCGCCACCGTGCACCGTGCGCCGATCGACTATTTCGCGAACCTGTTCGAGGGTCACAAGGCGACCCAACTGATGGTCGGCCGCAGCGAGAAGCTCGGCGGCGATGCCCTGACCGCGCTGTCGACGTATTTCGGGCCGGCCGTGCACATCACGCAGATGACGGGGCAGAGCGGCGGGCAGCCGATCCATTCGGTGCTGCTGAACTGCCACGTGCCGATCGACATGAACAGCTTCGAGCTGCGTTACGGTGTGATCGTGAAGAAAGTGGCCGGGCTGACCGACGCGCAGAACATGGAGATCGCGAACGCGTACGTGAAGGAAGCGCAGCGCGCGTTCTACGAGGACGTCGACATCTGGCACAGCAAGACGCGGATCGACAACCCGCTGCTGTGCGAAGGCGACGGGCCGCTGTACCAGATGCGCGACTGGTATTCGCAGTTCTACCTGGACGTGGCGGACGTGCGGTCGACGAGCGTCGCGCGTAAGGCATTCGAAATGCGGATTCGCGAAGGCGACGCGCCGCCGGCGCTGCATCACGTGTTCGAGCCGCAGTAAAAACCGGCGGGCCGGCCGAAAAAGGGGGCGCATCGAAATGCGTGCCGTCGGCCGGCAACCCCCGCTGCGCAAGGCGCACGCGGCGGGGGGCTTGTGCGCCGCATCAAAAACACTTGACGAAACGGCCACTAGCGCGTAGTGTCCATGACCGAAGTGTCCAAGAAGTTCGATTGCTCATCATTGGCCGCACTCCGTGCGGCGGTCGTTGGTCTCTCCCTCTTTTGATTCTTTATGTGCCCGTCGCGGGCGCATGTTCAATTATTCGTCATTTGTATTAAGGAAGTATTTGTGGATACCGGTACCGTCAAGTGGTTCAACGAAACCAAGGGCTTTGGTTTCATTTCCCCGGACAACGGCGGCGACGATCTGTTCGCCCATTTCTCGGAAATTCGCGGCACGGGCTTCAAGACCCTGGCCGAAGGCCAGAAGGTCAGCTTCGAAGTGAAGCGCGGCCCGAAGGGTCTGCAAGCGTCGAACATCACGCCGCAGTAAGCCGCATCGGCAACGGCCGCCACACGGTGGCCGCTGCCGGATGGATTTGCGCGCAGGGCGCCGCCTTGGCGGCAGCCGGCGCGATTCCGATGCGCACGACCGATGCATCGCGACATTCACGATGCATCGGTCGTGACGCCTCCCTCATCGCATGCGTGACCCGCGTGCGACGCAACGCCTTCGTGAAGCGCCGGTCGCTTCGCGAGCGCATCACCGCTTCAACGCATCAACCTGAGCAGACCGCCGCCATGCCGTAGCAGGCGCGGTCCCGACTTGCGCGGCGCTCCATGCGCCGCCGCCACCGACCGCCTGAACGCCGCAACGCGCCGGGCTCCGATCGCAAGACAGGCCTCTGGCCCGTCTGAACGAACCGATCCCCGGCAAGCCTGCCGGCCGCCGTCCCGTTGTGGGCACGGCGCCGGGCAGATCGCCGCGGCCGCGGTCAATTACCTTGTCTGGAGGAATTGGTTTGGCAAAAGAAGAACTGCTGGAACTGGACGGAATCGTCGACGAAGTGCTGCCGGACAGCAAATACCGTGTCACGCTGGAAAACGGCGTCGTGGTCGGCGCGTACGCGTCGGGCCGCATGCGCAAGAACCACATCCGCATTCTCGCGGGCGACCGCGTGACGCTGGAACTGTCGGTCTATGACCTCACCAAGGGCCGCATCAACTTCCGTCACAAGGACGCGAATTCGCCGCGTCCGCCGCGCAGCGGCCAGCCGCGCCGTTAAGCGGCAACGATCGGCGCGGGCATGCCGCACCGCCTTGCCGATCGAATCCCGTCCGGCCGACGAGGCCGGACGAACCGGGTGGACGACACATCGCGTGCCGTTCACCGGTCGCCGGCGGCATCGTCATGCCGTGGCGGCCAATACCGCCTTCACCGGCCGCCGCGCGTGCGCAACGCTCAGGCGGCCGCGTTCCGCAGGAAATCCTCGACGATCATCGCGAAATACGGCGGACATTCCTGCATCGGGTAATGCCCGCAATTCGGTATCGTCACGAGCCGCGCGTTCGGATGCCACGCCAGGAACGTCGCCTGCATCGCCGCTGCGTCGAGCCCCGGATCCTTGTCGCCGACGATCACCAGGAAGCGTGTGTCGAGCCCGCGGATGTCGTCGACGAAATCCGTGCCGGTCAGCATGTCGAGATACGCGAGCCGGCAATCCGGCGCCACCCGCGCGCGGTTCTGCCGCAGCTTCACGTCGGCCCAGCGCGCCGACAATCCCCCCGTCACGAATCGCACGAGCCGGCGAAACGCATCGTCGTTGACGGTCGTGCTCGCGAAGAACGCGCGCGCGTCGTCGTTCAGGCGATTGCCGGCTGCCGACACCGGGCACACGGCGATCGCGCTCCTGATGCGCGATGGCGCGTCGGCGGCGAGGCGCTGCGTCGCCATGCCGGTCATCGAATGGCCGATCACGTGAAAGCGCGGCCAGCCGAGACGATCCGCGAGCGCCAGGCAATCGGCCGAGATTTCGTCGACAGTGCAGGCGCCGGTCAGGTGGATCGATTCGCCGTAGCCGCGCAGGTCGACGAACACGTACGTGAACGCCGCTTCGTCGAGATGCGGCAGCAGCGCCGCGTAGTTCGTGTGGTCGCCGAGCCAGTCGTGCAGGACCATCACGCATTCGGGGCCGGTGCCGTGCCGCAGGTAGCCGAGGCCGCTGGTCGGGCCGGAGGCGAGGGTGTCGATACGGTTCATTTCAAGGGGTTTCCTTTTGGTTGGCGGAACCAAAACGAAACGCCCTCCCGGCGGACCGGGAGGGCGTCTTGAAAGTGGATCGATCGTATCGGGCCGATCGGCGAAAGTCAACGCTCAGAGCGCCATCCCGCCCGACACCTCGATGCGCTGCGCATTGACCCAGCGATTGTCGTCCGACAGCAGCGACGCAATCATCGGCCCGATGTCGTCGGGCTGGCCCACGCGGCCGAGCGCCGTCCATTCCGCGACGCGTCGGTTGACCTCGGGGTTGTCGCGCACCATCCCGCCGCTGAAGTCGGTCGCCACCGCGCCCGGCGCGACGACGTTCACCGCGATGCGGCGCGGGCCGAGCTCCTGGGCCAGATAGCGCGTCAGCACCTCGACCGCCCCCTTCATCGACCCGTACGCCGCGCTGCCCGGCACGGCGACGCGCGTGAGGCCCGACGACACGTTCACGATGCGGCCGCCGTCGCGGATCAGCGGCAACAGCGCCTGCGTGAGGAGGAACACGCCCTTGAAGTGCACGCGATAGAGCGCGTCGAGATCGGCTTCGGTCGTCTCGGCGATCGGCGCGTGATGCGACGTGCCTGCATTGTTGACGAGGAAATCGAACCGGTCGGCGCCCCAACTGGCCAGCGCTTCGCGGAGTTGGTCGGCAAAGCGGGCGAACGTCGCGCTGTCGCCCGTATCGAGCGGCAGCGCGATCGCCGCTTGTCCGGCGTCGGCGGCCAGCGCGACGACCTGGTCGGCTTCCGCGCGGTTCGCGCGATACGTGAAGATCGAGCGCACACCGCGTTGCGCGAGATGAAGCACCGTATTGCGGCCAAGCCCGCGGCTGCCGCCGGTGACGACGGCGATTTTCGGGGTGGAAGGCGTGGATTGTGCTGCGGTCATGTTGGGCTCCTGATCGAAGTCGGTGACGAACAGCGCCCAGCGTACGGTGGCGGCCGCCGCGGCTGAATGCCGGAACCGGCCGCGTTCTTGCCTGATCCTGCCCGACCGCCCCGGGAAGCGTGGCACCGCGTGTACCATCCGGACATCGGGATACGGAGGGGGCTGCATGTCGGACGAACTGGTCGAACGTGTCGCGCGCCTGACGGATGCGCCGGGCGAAGAGAGCCCGTTCGCGACGGCGATCGACGGGCTGATCCTGCTGCGCTCCAACCGCGAGAAGCTGCCCGCGCCGCTGATCATGAAACCGGCGCTGTGCGTCGTCGTGCAGGGCGCGAAGTGGACGACGTTCGGCGGGCGGCGCTACGACTACGGGCCTGGCCGCGCGCTGGTCGTCAGCGTCGAGATGCCGGCGACGAGCCGGATCGTCAAGGCGAGCGAGACCGAACCGTTCCTCGGCCTGGTGCTCGAATTCGATCTCGCGATGATGCGCGAAGTACTCGAACGACTCGACACGCCGCCGCCGCAACCACCTGGCGCGATCGGCCACGGTGTGTGCGTGACCGATTTCGGCGGGCCGCTCGCCAATTGTGTGCTGCGGATGATGCGGCTGCTCGATACGCCGGCCGCGATTCCGGTCGTCGCGCCGCTCGTGAAGCGGGAGATCTGCTACTGGCTGCTCGCCGGTCCGCACGGCGGCGAAGTGTCGCGCGTCGTGTTCGCCAACGGCCATGCGCAGCGCGTCGTCGCGGCGATCCATGCGCTGCGCGACCAGTTTGCCGAGGCGATCCGCGTCGAGGATCTCGCCGCCGTCGCGCAGATGAGCCCGTCGGCGTTTCACCGGCAATTCAAGGCGCTCACGTCGATGACGCCGCTGCAGTACCAGAAGCAGTTGCGTTTGCTGGAAGCGCGGCACCTGATGGTGACGGGCGCGGCGAACGCGGAAACGGCCGCGTATCGCGTCGGCTACGAAAGCGCGTCGCAGTTCAGCCGCGAATACGCGCGGATGTTCGGTGCGCCGCCGCGGCGCGATGTCGTCACGCTGAAAACCGCCTCCGCAGACAGTTGAACGCGCACGCCTCAACACGGTTCGCGTGCGGCTTTACGCGCGGGCCGGGGCGGTCGTACACTCGTCGGCAACTCGCGGCCCGCGCCGTGGCTTTCAATCCCTTCAGCAGCTTTCAGCGGGCCAACGACCGTGCCAGCAGGACTTTCGTCGCGCGACGCCAGGAGGCGCCATGAGTGCAGACGCAGCCCCCGCATCCCCGTCGGTTCAGGACCGCATCCAGCACGTGTTCGTGCTGATGCTCGAGAACCGTTCCTTCGATCACCTGTTCGCGCTGTCGGGCTATCCCGACATCGTTGCCGCGTCGCCGGGTAACAGCAACGCGTACGGCGATGCGATCTATCCGTTCGGCGGCGGCGCGCCCGACCGGATGCCGACCGATCCGTGCCACGAATTCAAGGACGTGCTCGAACAGCTGTGCGGCGCGGGCGTGCCGTTCGTGAAAGGGCAGCCATATCCGCCGGTCGGCAACACCGGGTTCGTGTCGAACTACGCGACCTCGCATTCCGAAGGCACGCCGCCGCAGCCGGCCGACGCGGGCAAGATCATGCAGGGCGTCGATATCGCGAAGCAGGCGCCGTCGCTGTCCGCGCTCGCGAACGCGTTCGTGCTGTGTGACGCGTGGCATGCGTCGATGCCGGGGCCGACCTGGCCGAACCGTTTTTTCCTGCACGGTGCGTCGTCGGCCGGGCTCGACCATTCGCCGACCAGGGAGGAAATGGCCGGATGGGATGCGTTCAACGGTTTTCCGTATCCGAAGGGGTCGATCTTCGCCGCGCTCGGCGACGGCAACTGGCGCATCTACCAGGACCAGACCGGCGACCCGCTCGGCCACGTGCCGCAGGTCGCGTCGCTGAAGGGCATCAGCTTCTTCGACATCGACGACCTTGCGCATTTCGAGGCCGATCTCGCGGCCGGCTATACGGCGCGCTACACGTTCATCGAGCCCGGCTATGGCGACATCGTGCACGGCACTTACCAGAACGGCAGCTCGCAGCATCCGATGGATGGCCTCGCCGGTGGCGACCAACTCGCCGCGCGCGTGTACAACGCGATCCGCAATTCGCCGGTGTGGAACAGCAGCCTGCTCGTGATCTGCTACGACGAGCACGGCGGCTTCTACGATTCGGTCAGGCCGGGCGCCGCGCCGCCGCCGAACGACGGCGCGGCGGCGACGTTGAACGCGAGCGGCTTCGGGTTCGACGTGTATGGCGTGCGGGTGCCGGCGATCGTGATTTCGCCGTGGGTCGCGGCCGGGCAGGTCGACCATACGCCGTACGATCATGCATCGGTCGCCGCGACGCTCGAGCGGCTGTTCGGCCTCGCGCCGCTGACGGATCGCGACCGCCTCGCGAACGACCTGCTGGCGCTGGTCTCCCCGACGTGTCGCACCGACTGCCCACAAAGGATCGGATCATGAGTACGACATCGGCCCCCGACCCGCGCGATGTGCTGCCCGTGCGCGACGGCACGAGCCTGATCGCGTTTCTGCACATCCTGAAGAAAGCGCATGCGGCGCTGGTCGGCCATGACAAGGCCCATCAGCGCTTCAGCGAGATCGTGACGCGCGGGCAGGCGCGGCAATACATCGAGGAACTGATGCCGTCGCTGTTGCAGGCGCGTGAAGCGCATCGGCGCAAGCGGCACGGAGGGAAGCATCGCTGACGGAGGGCGGTAAGGGGCGGCCGTTACATTGCCCGACGCGGGCATCGACCGACGATATCGCCACGCCCGCGAGCCACCCGCCAGCGTGTCGCAACGAGCATTCGGGATGCCGCTGGTGTAACGACCGGATGCAAGCATGAAAAGAAACGGGGCGCATCGCGCCTCGTTCCGCGCGACTGCCGCCGGATCGGGCGATGGCGCCCGATACGGTCGCGGCCGTCGATTACGCCGCCACCGCCCGCGCCCGCACCATCGTCAGCGCCGCATCTTCGATCATGTCCTCCTGCCCGCCGACGAGCCGCTGCCGGCCCAGCTCGACGAGGATGTCGCGCGCCGGAATCCCGTACTTCGCTTCCGCGCGCTTCGCGAACAGCAGGAACGACGAGTAGACGCCCGCATAGCCGAGCGTCAGCGCATCGCGGTCGAGGCGGATCGGCGCGTCCATGATCGGCACGACGAGATCCTCGGCGACGTCCGAGATCGCGAACACGTCGACACCCGTCTCGATCCCCATCCGGTCGCACACCGCGACGAACACTTCCATCGGCGTGTTGCCCGCGCCGGCGCCGAGGCCGGCCGCGGCCGCATCGATCCGGTTCGCGCCGGCGGCAACGGCCGCGACCGAGTTCGCGACGCCCATCGCGAGGTTGTGGTGGCCGTGGAAGCCGAGTTCCGTCTCCGGCTTCAGCGCGTCGCGCACCTGGCTGATGCGCGCGGTCACGTCTTCGGGCAGCATGTGGCCAGCCGAATCGGTGATGTAGATGCAGTTCGCGCCGTATGACTCCATCAGCTTCGCCTGCACGACGAGCTGCTCCGGCGACGACATGTGCGCCATCATCAAAAAGCCGACCGTATCGAGCCCGAGCGTGCGCGCGAGGCCGATGTGCTGTTCCGACACGTCCGCCTCGGTGCAGTGCGTCGCGACACGGATCGTGCCGACGCCGAGTTCGTGCGCCATCCGCAGATGCTCGACGGTGCCGATACCCGGCAGCAGCAGCGCCGACACCTTCGCCTGCTTCAGCTCCGGAATCACGGCGCTCAGGTACGCCTCGTCGGTATGCGCGGGAAAACCGTAGTTGACCGACGCGCCGCCGAGCCCGTCGCCGTGCGTGACCTCGATCAGCGGCACGCCGGCCGCGTCGAGTCCGCGCGCGATGTTGCGCATCTGGTCGAGCGTGATCTGGTGGCGCTTCGGGTGCATCCCGTCGCGCAGCGACATGTCGTGGACGGTGATCTTCTTGCCTGCAAGTGACATCGCGTGACTCCTCAACTCAAGCGGTGGCGGCCGTCGCGGCCAGCATCTGTTCGGCGAAACGCTCGGCCGTGGCGGCCGCGGCGGCGGTCATGATGTCGAGGTTGCCCGCGTACTTCGGCAGGTAATCGCCGAGCCCTTCGACTTCCATGAAGACGGACACGCGATTGCCGTCGAACACGGGGCCGTTCTTCAGCGTGTAGCCGGGCACGTAGCGCTGCACTTCCTTGACCATCGCATGCACGGACGCGGTGATCGCGTCGACGTCGGGCGGGCCGTCGGTCAGGCAGTGGATCGTGTCGCGCATGATCAGCGGCGGCTCGGCCGGGTTGATCACGATGATCGCCTTGCCCTTGCGTGCGCCGCCGACCTGTTCGATCGCACCGGACGTCGTGCGCGTGAATTCGTCGATGTTCTTGCGCGTGCCGGGGCCGACCGAGCGCGACGATACGGTCGCGACGATCTCGCCGTACGCGACCGGTTGCACGCGCGATACCGCGTACACCATCGGGATCGTCGCCTGGCCGCCGCACGTGACCATGTTCACGTTCGCCTGCGCGCTGTCGAGATGCGCGTCGAGGTTCACCGGCGGCACGCAGTACGGCCCGATCGCGGCGGGCGTCAGGTCGATCATCTTCACGCCGAGCGCGGTGAGCTTGTCGGAGTTGTCGCGGTGCACGTAGGCGGACGTCGCGTCGAACGCGATGCGGATGTCGTCGGCGGCCACGTGCGGCAGCAGCCCGTCGACACCCTGGTCGGTGGTCTTGAGGCCGAACTCGCGCGCCCGCGCGAGGCCGTCGGACGCCGGATCGACACCGACCATCCACACGGGTTCGAGCACCGGCGAGCGGCGCAGCTTGTAGAGCAGGTCGGTGCCGATGTTGCCGGGCCCGATCAGTGCGCATTTGATTTTCTTCATCGGGAATCTTCCTTTAGATAAAACGGACGTCGCAGCTGCCGATGCCGGAGATATGCATCGACAGTGCGTCGCCGGCCGTGACCGGAATCAGTTTGGCAAGCGAGCCGGACAGCACGATCTCGCCGGCGAGCAGCGGCACGTCGTACGCGGCGAGCGTGTTCGCGAGCCATGCGACCGCGTCGGCGGGGTGACCGAGCGCTGCGTCGCCGCGGCCCTGCGCGACGGGCTCGCCGTTTTTGTCGATCGTCATCTCGCACGCGGCGAGATCGAGCGTGCGCGGATCGACGCGCGCGTCGCCGAGCACGTACACGCCGCACGACGCGTTGTCGGCGACGGTGTCCTCGATGCGGATCGCCCAGTCGCGGATGCGCGAATCGACGATCTCGAAGCAGGGCGCGACGGCGGCCGTCGCGGCGATCACGTCGGTGCGGTCGATGCCGGGGCCGCGCAGGTCGCGCGCGAGGATGAACGCGATCTCGCCTTCGGCGCGCGGCGCGATCAGCGAATCGGCGGCGATCGCTTCGCCGGCCGCGTAGTGCATGCCGGACAGCAGGATGCCGAAATCGGGCTGGCGCACGTTCAGCATGTCCTGCACGGCCTGGCTCGTCACGCCGATCTTCTTGCCGACCACGGCCTCACCGCGTTCGATGCGGCGTTCGATGAAGCGCTGCTGGATGCGGTAGGCGTCGTCGAGCGACAGGCGGCGCGGGCGGCTCGACAGCGGCGCGACCGGCGCACGCGCGTGCCACGCGGCGTACAGCTCGTCGCCGAGTGTCGTATGCAGGCGGGAAGACATGAAAGGACCCTCGAGTCTCGAATGGAACAGGCCGCCGTCACGGGCGGCGCCGGGCGCCGGAGCGAGGCTCCGGCGAGTGGGTCGCGGGCGTGCCGCGTCAGCGGGTTGCTTAGTTACCCGAACTGCGGATCGCGTCCGGCGAGAAGTACGCCTCGTTGAACTGCGGGCTGTTGTCGAGCTTCGGCATCGGGCCTTCGTTCGTCAGGCGGTCGGCCATGTACGCACCGGAGATCAGGTCGTGAAAGAACACGACGCCCGGATAGAACACCTTCGCGTCATACGCGTACAGCGTCGTCGCGACGTTGGTGCGCCACAGCTGGCCGCGCGCGTCGTAGTTGTCGGCGAGCAGCGTCATCCACGAATCCTCGTCGATGTACAGCACGCGCTTCGCATACTGGTGACGGTAGTTGCTCTTCAGCGTCGCCTGCAGCACCCACACGCGATGCAGCTCATAGCGGATATACGACGGGTTCTCGTGGCCCTTGGTCAGCAGGTCTGCGTACTTCACCGAGCTGTCCATCGCCTTGTAGTTGTCGTACGGCACGTAGATCTCGCGCTTGCCGACGATCTTCCAGTCGTAGCGGTCGCCGGGGCCGTTGTACAGGCGGTCGTCGTCGACGGTGCGGAAGCCGCCCGGGCCTTGCGGCTGGTCATAGCCGTACTCGGGTGCCTGGCGCACGCGCCGCGTGCCGGGGTTGTACATCCACGTGCGCGACGAGTTGTCCGCGCCGGCCTTGTCCCAGTTCGTGAAGCCGACGATCAGCGAGCCGCGGTCGGACAGCGGCAGTTCCGTCGCGTTGCGGTAGTACGTGCGGTTGTTCAGGTCGCTCTTCACGTCGAACTTGCCGGAATTGCGCGGCGAGTAGATGTCGTAGCGCACCTTGCCCCACGCGATGTTGCCGTCGGAGTACACGACCGCCTGGTCGTAGGTCGCCTGCTCGGCGCCGATCGCCGACGAGAAGCGCTGGTTCCACAGCAGCTCGGCAGCCGTTTTCGGGATCGGATAGGGCACCGTCGGCGGCGCATTCGTGAGGCCGTTCGCGTCGGACGTCATCGTCGAATCCGGCGCGTATGCACGGATGTCCTTGTAGACGGAATCCGCATAGCGGAAGTCGCGATGGCTCGGGTAGACGTTGATCTTGAACGTGGCCGGGTAGCGCTTGAACATCGCCTTCTGGCCGTCGGTCAGGTGCTCGGCGTACTGCGCCATGTTTTCCGCGGTGATCGTCGCGACCGGCTTCTCGCTCGCGAACGGATCGGGGTAGCGGCTGCCGCGCTTGTACTGCACGTCCGGCGGCGTGCCGAGCCACTTGCCCGACCACTCGGGCACGCCGCTGTCCTTGCTGGCGGCGCGCACCGCGCCCATCGGCGTCAGCGGGCCGTCGAGCGCCTTCAGGTCGTCCGGCGTGACCTTCGGGAACGACGCCGTCGCGACGACCGCGCATGCGGCCATCACCGACGCGCGCAGGAGGGGGAGATGAATGCGTTTCATGTCGATCCTCATAGTGCTGAATGACGAGCGGCCGGGCCGCTCAGAAGTGGTAGGTCGCCGTGGCCAGCACGTAGTCGCGATCCGCGAGCGGGCGCGTGACCGGGTTCGGCGAGCCGAGAAACTTCGCGTAGACGAGCGACAGCTGCAGGTTGCTCAGGCGCGTGAAGGTCACGCCGGCCGTCACGCGGTGGTCGCCCTGGCCCGTCAGCGAGCCGAGCGCGCCGGCGAGCGGCGACGTGCCCGTCAGGTCGTGCGTGTAGGTCAGCGGCACGTCGAGATCCCAGCCGTTGAACACGTTCTTGTAGCTGAGCGTCCACGCGATCTCCATCGCGAGCGCATTGCGCGAATTCGCGAGTGTGGTCGAGCCGTCGAGCTCGGAGATGCTGCCGGCATGCACGTACGTGAGTTCGCCGATCAGCGACTGCGAATTCGCGAGGAAGCTCGGCCCGATCGAATAGATGCCGGACAGGTTCGTCTGCAGCACGTTCGCGCGGGTCGACTGCGGGCCGGTCGGCGTGTTGACGAGCACGGCGGCGCCCTGGCGGTACGACACTTCGCCGGCGACGTTCACGGGGCCGACCTGCGTCGAGAAGCTGGCACCGGTCAGCTTGATGTTGCTGAAATACTTCTGCTGGTACTGGAGCGTCGGGAAGTACGTCGTGACGACGCTCGGGTTCATGTCGTTGTAGTGCAGGTGGTACAGGCCGAGCTCCGTGTCGCCGAGGACGCGAAAGCGCGCGCCGATCCCCCACTGGTTGCGCGCGCTCGGCTTGTCGTCGGGGCCGCGCGGAATGATCATCCCGCCCGGGCCGATGATGAACTGCGCGCCGGGGCCCGTGACGTCCGAATAGCTCCAGTACGTGCCGGGCGCGGTCAGCCGGTTCTGCTGGTACGAGAACTGGTAGTAGCCGAGCAGGCTGAAGTTCGGCGTGATCTGCCACTGCGTGGAGATCTGCGGCACCGGCAGCAGGATGTCCTTCACTTCGGCGCCGGCCATGTACGACTTGGTCGCATCGGACGGCCCCTGTGCGCCGGCGATGTTCGGGAAGAACAGGCTTTCACCCCACGCGACGACCTGGTCGCCGACCTTCACGTTCAGGCTCGTCGAGCCGATCTTGAACGTGTTGTACGCATACGCGGCGAGCAGCGTCGTGTGGCCGCCCGACCAGTAGCGCGCGTCGCTCGTGAAGTTGTTGTACTGGCCCGACTGGTTCACGGTGCCCGGCGCGTCGTTGTAGTTCGGACGGTGATACGCCTGGTCGTAGAACGTATCGGCACGCACGAACACGCCCCAGTCGTCGTGCTTCAGGTTCACTTCGCCGAGCAGGCTGACCTGGTTCTCGATCAGCTTGTTCTTCGCGAAGTTGCGGTCGCCGTCGTCGCCGTTGATGTTCGCCGGCGTGAGGAGATTGCCGCTCGGTGCGCGGGTGCGCATGCCGAGGCCGTAACTGAGCGTGAACGTGTAGTCCAGCGTCGTGTCGGCGCCCAGCTCGATCGTGCTGCCTGCGTGTGCGCCGGGAGCGGCACACGCCAGCAGCGCGGCGGCCAGCGTCGACAGCGTGGCGGTTGCCCGCTTGTCGGTACGGCGCGAAATCCGTTGATGCATGGTGTCTCCTCTTGGGGGTATCGACGACGGTCGACTATGTGTGTTGTCGTGAGAGGCAGAGTAGGGAGATCGCGGTAGCAGGGAATCGTCAAAATGAACTAGATGACTTCCCTAGGACTGGCGAACAATTCGCACCGTACGGTTGGCAATGCGTGCATCAGCGCGCGGCGGCCTGCGCGGCGGACAGGAACGCGGGCCGTTCGCCGCCGCCGTCGAGCCGCAGGTTGGTGCCCGACGTGTACGACGCTTCGGGCGATGCGAGGAACAGGCACGCGGCGGCGACGTCGTCGGGGGTCGCGAGCCGTCCGGCGGGAATCGTCGCGCGAATGGCGTCGAGCGCATCGTCGTCGCCGTAGTGGCCTTCGGTGGCCGATTCCGTCTGCACGAGGCTCGGGCTGATCGCGCCCACGCGCACGCGCGGCGCCCACTCGACCGCGAGCGACGTGACCGCGTTGACGAGGCCCGCTTTCGCGGCACCATACGCGGCCGTGCCGGGCGACGGCCGCGACGCGCTGACGCTCGCGATGAACAGCATCACGCCGCCCTCGGGCTGCGGCTGCATGATCGCGTTCACGCGCTGCGCGAGCTGCAGCGGCGCGATCAGGTTCAGCCGCACGATCGATTCGGTGAAGCGCGGCGACGCGTCGGCCGCGAGCGCGAACGGCGAGCCGCCCGCGTTGTTGACGAGCACGTCGAGGCTGCCGGCCGCGGCGCGAATCGTCGCGAGCATCGCGTCGACCTGTTCGATGTCGCGCAGGTCGGCCGCGACGAACGTCGCCATGCGTCCGCCGGCCGAAGGCGGCGCGTCGGGCGCGCTGCGTCCGCAGACGAACACGCGCGCCCCCGCCGCGAGAAACCGTTCGGCGATGCGCCGCCCGATGCCCTTGGTGCCGCCCGTCACGAGCACCGTCTTGCCGCTGTAGTCGAATCCGTTCATCGTTGCCTCCGTTTCGGTGGGCCGATGATAGGAAGAAGCGCGCGCGGCTTCGTAGTCTGAAAGGATGATGCCGGCCGGCGCCGGCGGCGCAATCATCGTGGCAGACATCCATCGAACGACGAAGGAGACACCCCGCGATGACGATCCCCACGACGCCGCCGGCCGGCATCTTCACCGACGTGCCGGGCAGCCTGCGCCTGCACCACTACGAGGCGGGCGAAGGCCGGCCCGTGGTGTTCATCCACGGCAGCGGCCCGGGCGCCAGCGGTTTCAGCAACTTCAAGCACAACGTGACCGCGTTCGCGGCGGCCGGCCATCGCGCGATCGTCGTCGACCTGCCCGGCTACGGGCAGTCGTCGAAGCCGTCCGACGTCGCCTATACGCTCGATTTCTTCGTCGGCGCACTGCATGCACAGCTGAACGCGCTCGGCATCGGCCCGGCCGTGCTGCTCGGCAACTCGCTCGGCGGCGCGATCGCGCTCAAGTACGCGCTCGACTACCCGGACGAAGTCGACGGGCTGATCATGATGGCGCCGGGCGGCGTCGAGGATCGCGACACCTATTTCCGGATGGAAGGCATCCAGCGGATGGTGAAGCTGTTCACCAACCGCCAGATGAATGACGACACGATGCGCGAGCTGCTGACGCTGCTCGTGCACGACCCGGCGATCGTCACCGACGCGCTCGTCGCCGAGCGGATGAAGGTGTGCGTCGAACAGCCGACCGAAGTGCTCTCGACGATGAGCGTGCCGAACCTGACCGACGCGCTCGGCGACCTGCATACGCCGGTGCTCGGTTTCTGGGGCACGGACGACCGCTTCAATCCGGTCGGCGGCGCGCTGAAGTTCCTCGAACGCTGCCGCGACGCGCGCTTCGTGCTGATGAACCGGTGCGGCCACTGGGTGATGGTGGAACACGCCGACTATTTCAATCGGGAATGCCTCGATTTTCTTGCCACGCGGAATCCGCGATAACGCCGGATGCCCTTGAAGGCCGGCCTCGATGCGGGCGGCCTGTCTGAACGAATACCTGGAGACGACATGAAGCTCATCGAAGACCTGTTCGACCTGCGCGGCAAGGTGGCCGCGATCACCGGCGGCGCGCGCGGCATCGGCGCGGAGACCGCGCGCACGCTGGCTGCCGCCGGCGCGAGCGTCGCGATTCTCGACGTGCTGTCGCAACCGGCGGAAGCGCTGGTCGAGGAAATCCGCGCGCAGGGCGGCCAGGCCGCGTTCTGGTCGCTCGACGTCACGCACGAGGCCGATGTGGCGCGCGTGTTCGGCGAGATCGTCGCGCGCTTCGGGCGCCTCGACGTGCTCGTGAACAACGCGGGCATCGAAGGTCACAACGTGCCGACGCACGAGCTCACGCTCGCACAGTGGCAGCGCGTGCAGGACGTGAACGTGAACGGCGTGTTCCTGTGCACGCGTGCGGCGATTCCGCATATCGACGCGGCCGGCGGCGGCTCGATCGTGAACCTGTCGTCGATGTACGGGATCGTCGGCGGGCCCGACGTGCCCGCGTATCACGCGTCGAAGGCGGCGGTGCGGATGATGGCGAAGGTCGACGCGATGCTGTACGCGGCGAAGAACATCCGTGCGAACTCGGTGCATCCCGGCTACATCCGCACGCCGATGCTCGAGGAAGCGTTCCGCCAGATGGGGCAGGACCCCGATCGCGCCTTCGAGTACATGCAGACCAACGTGCCGATGGCGAAGATCGGCAGCCCGCGCGACATCGCGGCCGGCATCCTGTATCTCGTGTCGCCGGCAGGCCGTTACGTCACAGGCGCGGAGCTCGTGATCGACGGTGGCTTTACCGCGCGCTGACGCGGCGCGATGCACGCAACGGAACAGGAGACAGGCAGTTGAAAGCGCTCGTGGCAGTGAAACGCGTGGTCGACGCGAACGTGAAGGTCGGCGTGAAATCCGACCGGACGGGCGTCGACATCGCGAACGTGAAGATGTCGATGAACCCGTTCGACGAGATCGCGGTGGAAGAGGCCGTGCGGTTGAAGGAGGCCGGCGTCGTGACCGAAGTGGTGGCCGTGTCGGTCGGTGTCGCGCAGACGCAGGAAACGCTGCGCACGGCGCTCGCGATCGGCGCGGATCGCGCGATCCTCGTCGAGTCGAATGACCGTGTCGAGCCGCTCGGCGTCGCGAAGGTGTTGAAGGCGCTGGTCGACAGGGAGCAGCCGCAACTGGTGATCCTCGGCAAGCAGGCGATCGACGACGATTCGAACCAGACGGGCCAGATGCTCGCTGCGCTGGCGGGTTTGCCGCAGGCGACGTTCGCATCGAAGGTCGTGGTCGCCGACGGCCGTGCGACGGTCGCACGTGAAGTCGACGGCGGTGCGGAAACGCTGTCGCTTCGACTGCCCGCCGTGATCACCACGGATCTGCGCCTGAACGAGCCGCGCTACGTGACGCTGCCGAACATCATGAAGGCGAAGAAGAAGCCGCTCGAAACCGTGAAGCCCGGCGACCTCGGTGTGGACGTGACGCCGCGCCTGAAGGTGCTCGAAGTGAACGAACCGCCGAAGCGCGCGGCCGGCGTGAAGGTGCCGGACGTGCAGACGCTCGTCGCGAAGCTGAAGACCGAAGCCAAGGTGCTGTGACAGGGAACGCAAGAAAATGACGATTCTGGTGATTGCGGAACACGACAACGCGTCGATCAAGGCCGCGACGCTGAGCGCCGTGGCTGCCGCACGGGCGCTCGATGCGGCGGGCGGCGGCGACGTTCACGTGCTCGTCGCTGGACACGACGCACAGGCGGCAGCCGACGCAGCGGCGAAGATCGCCGGTGTGTCGAAGGTGCTGCTGGCCGATGCGCCGCAACTGGCCGACGGTCTGGCCGAGAACGTCGAAGCGACGGTGATGAACGTCGCGAACGGCTACTCGCACGTCGTTGCGCCGGCCACGGCCTACGGCAAGAACATCGCGCCGCGCATTGCCGCGAAGCTGGATGTCGCACAGATCTCCGAGATCACGGCGGTGGTGTCGGCCGATACGTTCGAGCGTCCGATCTACGCGGGCAACGCGATCGCGACGGTACAGTCGGCCGATACGTTCGAGCGTCCGATCTACGCGGGCAACGCGATCGCGACGGTACAGTCGGGCGATCCGGTCAAGGTGATCACGGTGCGTGCGACGGGTTTCGATCCGGTGGCAGCAGAAGGCGGAAGCGCATCGGTCGAGAAGATCGAAGCGGCGGCCGATACTGGCAAGTCGCAGTTCGTGAGCCGTGAGGTGACGAAGCTGGACCGTCCGGAGCTCACCAGCGCAAGCGTCGTCGTGTCGGGCGGCCGCGGCTTGGGCAGCGGCGAGAACTATACGAAGGTGCTGGAGCCGCTGGCGGACAAGCTTCACGCCGCGCTGGGCGCGTCGCGTGCCGCAGTCGACGCCGGCTACGTACCGAACGACTACCAGGTCGGCCAGACCGGCAAGATCGTCGCGCCGCAGTTGTACATCGCGGTCGGCATCTCGGGCGCGATCCAGCACCTGGCCGGCATGAAGGATTCGAAGGTGATCGTCGCGATCAACAAGGACCCGGAAGCGCCGATCTTCAGCGTGGCCGACTACGGTGTGGTCGGCGACCTGTTCACGCTCGTGCCGGAAGCGGCCGCGGCGCTCTGACCGATGCCGCTGTTCGAATTCAACGGGATGCGGCCGCGCATCGATCCGTCCGCGTATGTCGATCCGAGCGCGGTCGTGATCGGCGACGTGACGATCGGCGCGCGCTGCTACATCGGCCCGCATGCGAGCATGCGCGGCGACTTCGGCGCGATCGTCGTCGAAGACGGCAGCAACGTGCAGGACGGCTGCGTGCTGCACGTCGGGATCGGCGAGACGTGCCGGCTCGGCGTCAACAGCCACATCGGCCACGGCGCGATCGTGCATGGCGCGACGCTCGAACCCGACACGATGATCGGGATGAACGCGGTCGTGATGGACGGCGCGACGATCGGCGCCACGACGATCGTCGCCGCGTGCGCGTTCGTGAAGGCCGGCTACGACGTCCCGCGCGGCGTGTTGCTCGCGGGCGTGCCGGGGCGCGTCGTGCGGCGGCTGAGCGACGCGGAGATCCACGCGAAGGCGAACGGTACGCGGCTCTATCAGCAGCTGGCGGCGGACTGCCTGGGGACGATCAGGCGGATCGACGGGTGAGCGGGTATCCGGGCGGCCCAGGATGCGACGGATTGCCGGGCAGGTTGCCGTTGCCGTAAGATCGGCACAGGCTTTCCCACCGGCATCCGCGTCACATGAAAAAGCACGTCCGTTTGCGGCTCACAATCATTGCGTCGGCATTTGCCGTCTACAGCGTTTATATGCACATCCAGCAGTTCATCAATGGCTGCGTGTGGGTCAGGGGCCAGCAGCGCTGCAGTTTCGAAAACAGCACGAACTTCGAAGGCTGGATGGATCTCGACCTGATGATCGCGTGCTGCTGGGTCGCCGCGGCGGTGGTGGGCTGGATTTCCGTCATGCAGGCCGCGAAGAAGCCGGGTTGAAGCCTGGCGCTTCCGTCACGCGAAACCGGTCGCTGTCAATCCGTGACAACGATCATCGGTGCGGTATCGCCGCAATCGTCAGCGCCGCCCCCGGATCCCCGCGCCGCAGGTGCAACCGGCCGACAGGATCGGGTTCCGCTCTGTCGACCCGTGGGTCGGCCCGGACGCCGGTTCGAGCCTTGCCTTCCATCCGCCGCCATCGGTCGTCGTTGTGCTCTTTCCTGCCGTGCCCGGATAATGATCCGGCGTCGCGCACGCCGCGCGAGGGGAGGCTCCCATGCAATTTCCGACGGGATCGGTGGTCGCGCTGAGTTCGGCCGCCGCGACGATGTTTTCGATGGGCATGCTGTTTCTCGGCTACTGGGGCTGGCACGAGCCGCTGCCGTGGCGGTTCGGCGACTACGTCGTGATCCTGCCGGCGCTGGCCGGGTTCGCGTGCCTCGTCAGCGTGCCGTTTCTCGCCACGTCGCCGATGAAGACCCCCGACGACGAATCGCGGATGTTCGTCGCGCGGCGCGTGTTTCTGTGCGGCGCGAGTGCGTTGTGGTGCGCGATCGTCGCGTCGCTGGTCGTGTGAGATACGTGCAGGATTCGCATGCGGCGACGTCTGCCGGTGTGGTCTTGCACGGGAGTGTCGAAACCTCTTCCATACGCTTGACGGGCGGTTTTCATGCGTCGATTCGGGCCGCTACGACGGCTTTGCTTTCCCCTGTGCCGTGCACTAGATTCGAAACATTCCTGTGTAGCCGAGCGCGAGGTGGAGCCATGACGCCGTGGGAGATTCAGGGTACCGAATTGATCAATTGCAATTGCTCATACGGTTGCCCGTGCCAGTTCAATGCGCTGCCGACCCATGGCCATTGCGCGGCGATGGGGGCGATTTCGATCGACAGCGGCCACTACGGCGACGTGGTGCTCGACGGCGTCAAGGTCGCGGTCGTGTTCGAGTGGCCGGGGGCCGTCCACGAGGGGCGGGGCCGGTGCCAGCCGATCGTCGACGAGCGCGCCAGCCCGGCGCAGCGCGAGGCGGTGCTGAAGATCATGACTGGTCAGGATACCGATCCGTTTGCGACGATGTTCTCGGTCTACGCTTCGACGCTCGAGCAGGCGTTCGATCCGATCTTCGCGAAGATCGATTACGACGTCGATGTCGATGCGCGGCGTGGCCGGATTCACGTCGACGGCGTGTTCGACCTCGCGGGCGATCCCATCCTCAATCCGGTGACGGGCGCCGAACATCGCGCGCGGATCGACCTGCCGCACGGCTTCGAATACGAGCTGGCCGAGGTCGGCTCGGGCACGTCGCGCTCGAAAGGCCACATTCCGCTGACCCTCGACGGCAGCTATGCGCAGTTCGCGCGGCTGCACCTGAACAACCACGGGGTGGTCAGGCATCGCGTCGCGGCATGACGCCCGTCGACCACTGGCTCGGGCGCGAGCGCGTCATCACGCTGCTCGGCATCGCGGCGCTCGTCGGACTGTGCTGGTTCTATCTTTGGACGGGCGCGGGAACCGGCATGTCTGCGCTGGACATGACCGCCGTTGCGCTCTTTCCGCATCGCCTCAAGGGCGCCATGGGCAGCATGGATCCGTCGCTGCCCACCGTGATCGTGATGTGGTGGGTGATGATGATCGCGATGATGACGCCCAGCGCGGCGCCGCTCGTGCTGCTGTACCGGCGGGTGCTGCGGCAGCGTGGCGTGGACGGGGCGGGTTCGGCGTTCACGTCGCTGTCGCTGTTGGCCGGCTACCTGGCCGCATGGCTCGCGTTCTCGATCGGCGCGGCGCTGCTTCAGCAGATGCTGCAGCCGGCCGGACTGATCTCCGCGATGATGCTGTGGTCGAAGAGCGCCGTCCTTTCCGCGATCGTGCTGGCGCTCGCCGGGCTCTATCAATTCTCGTCGCTGAAACGCGCGTGCCTTCGGCAATGCCGGGCGCCGGCCGGGTTCCTGGTCGCGCACTGGCGTCCGGGCGTCACCGGCAGTTTCCTGCTTGGCGCGCGGCACGGCATGGTTTGCGTGGGCTGCTGCTGGTTGCTGATGGCGCTGCTGTTCGTCGGCGGCGTGATGAACGTCGTGTGGATCGCCGCGCTGTCGTTCTTCGTGTTCGCGGAGAAGATCCTGCCCGGCGGAGAACTTGTCGGGCGCGCACTGGGCGTCGTGCTGATTGCGTGGGCCGGTGTGACGTTGATCGTGTGACGGGCCGTCACGGGGGCAAGCCGGCGCGGACGTGCGGAATCGCTATGGACGGGGGACGGCCGGCTGCGGCCGGTCCTGCGTCGAGCGATACCGGCATCACGCAGGTCCGGTGCCGAGATCCACGAAGACCTTGCTGGCGCCCGCCTTGTACAGCCGCTTGCCGAGCTTCGGATAGTCGCACACGTCGTGTTCCGCCCGGTCGCCCGCCACGAGATAGACCAGCGGCCGATCGCCGGTATTCAGCATCGTATGCGCGCTGCCGCCGCGCGGAAATCCCATGAAGTCGCCCGGCCCGATCGCATGGGGCCGGCCATCGACGATTGCCTCGCCGGTTCCCGACAGGACGTACACGCATTCCTCCGCGTAGAGATGCCGGTGGTATTCGGTGGATTCGTGCCCGGGCATCAAGGTCATCAGGTGGATGCCGAGTTGCGTCAGCCCGGTTGCGTCGCCAAGCGACTGCTTCAGGCGGACGGCATTGCCGTTCAACGGATGGACGGAGTGTTCCGGTTCCATCGCCGCGATGTCGGCGGCTTTCAGCACTTCGCGCGGGATGTTTATCGTCTGTCCTGTCCGGGTATCGGGGTGCCGGTGGTGCGGCGAGTGTGAATGATGGGGCGGGTGTCGGCAAGCGCATCGTTGTGCGCGCTTGAGTGTTGGCGACAGGGGCGCGGCCGCGTCTTTCACCGCGGGACGCTACGTAACGCCGGGCCTGCGTTACGCATGCGTTACCCGGAACGTAAGGCTCGATCACGATGATGAAGGCGAGCCCGGACGCCAGGCGTCGGGCCCCGGAGGGCCGTCGGGACATGGCAGTCCGGCGTGGGCGTGAAGTCGTCGTGGATGCCGATCGCAATGGCACGATAGGTGCTTGTCGGGATGATCGAGCTAAAAAAAGCGAACGGGGCTTCCATGCAAAATCATTTCATCAAGGCGAACGCTGCGCTCGCCGCCATTGCCGCGGCGTGCGCACTGGCGGCGTGTGGCGGCAGCGATGTTACGGCGCCGAAGCCGAGTGGTAATACCATCGGAACGAGTACGAGTGGCACGGGCGGGACCAGTGGAACCAGCGGCACGAGCGGAACCAGCGGCACGGGCGGAACCAGCGGCACGAGCGGAACCAGCGGCACGAGTGGAACCAGCGGCACGAGCGGAACCAGCGGCATGAGTGGAACCAGTGGGACGAGTGGAACCAGTGGCACGAGTGGAACCAGCGGCACGAGTGGAACCAGCGGCACGAGTGGAACCAGCGGCACAAGTGGAACCAGCGGCACGAGTGGAACCAGCGGCACGAGCGGAACCAGCGGCACGAGCGGAACCAGCGGCACGAGTGGAACCAGCGGCACGGGCGGAACCAGCGGCACGAGCGGTACCCCCGGCACGTACGGCATCATCAGCTCCGTCGGCGCGGTCGTCATCGACGCGGGCACCTCGATCGGCAGCATGAATCCGCCGGGAGTGGGCAAGGGCGCGGCGACCGGCCTCGGCGACACGGTCACAGGCGCGGGCACGATCATCCGCGACACGACGAACGCCATAAGCAACGGCATCGGCCAGACCGGCTTCACGGTGAACCCGGTCGGCACGACGGTCGCCGGGCTGGGTTCCATCGTTGACTCGACCAGCAATCCGGTCACTGGCCTCGGCGACACGGTGAAGGCGCTCGGCACCGGCCCGCTGTCGCCGCTGGCGCCGCTCACGACGCCGGTCGGCGGCCTGCTGGACACCGTGGCCGGCGGCCTCAAGACGGGCGGCACGATGCTCGGCTCGGCGCTTTCGTCGGGCCCGGTCCAGCAGACGACACAGGCGATCAGCACGGCGATCACACCGCTCGTCACGACCGTCGGCCTGGTCACGCAACAGGTCGGCACGGCGACCGGCCTCGGACAGCCCGTCGCGGGCCTGCTCGGGCAGATCGGCGGCGCGATCACGTCGGCGGGATGGAAGGTGACGTCCACGTCGCCCCAGCCGCTGGTCAGCGGTGTCGGCGAACTCGTTCGCGCGGTCGGCAACACCGTGACCAATGCGGGCGGCCTCGTGAACCCGAGCGGGGCGAACGGCGCGGTGCCGGTCGCGGGCCTGGTGACGAGCGTGGTCGGCGGCATGCCGGCGGCCGTCCACGACGGTTCGGCAACCGGCACGGGCAGCGGCTCGCCGTTGGGTGGTCTCTCCAACCCGCTTGCGCCCGTGACGGGGCTGGTGGGCGGCCTGCTTGGCGGCTTGGGTGGCTTGGCCGGCAAGTAGTCGATCGACTCGGATCGTCACGGCGGTAACCGGCCGACCGAAAATCGGCCTCCGGCTACCGCCGAACAACGTTGCTTGATGATCCCCTGCGGGAAGCGGATCGGACGGGGCCTCTCGATGCGTCAATCGCGAACGACGTCGCGCTGCGACGGCGGCCGCGCCAGCCCGCGTGCGGGCAGCGGCGTCGACATCACGATCGACGTGCGTGTTTCGCCGTACAGGTTGATGCGTTCGATCAGTTGTTCGAGATGGGTCATGCTGATTGCGGCGAGCCGCATCATGTACGAGTCCGCGCCCGTCACGTGATGGCATTCGACGACTTCAGGAATAGTCTCCAGCAACCGGAGGAATTTGGCTTTTGCCGGTTGCGGCACCGTGATGCCGATCAGCGCGCTGACGGGATAGCCGGCCGCGGCAGGATTGATCCGGGCCGTGTAGCCCTCGATGACGCCGGCCGCTTCAAGCCGCTTCACGCGTTCCGTCACCGCCGGCACCGACAGGTGCACCTGGCGCGCCAGCTCCGTGTAGCTGATGCGGCCGTTGGCCTGCAACAGCGTCACTACCTTCCAGTCCAGATCGTCCATCGCGGCGGTATTTTTTTAGGCGGAGTGGCCATTTTTCCTTAAAAACCGCATTCAGCGATGACGGGACTTTCCCTACGATGCCTGTTCCACCCGTTGCATGTTGCAAGGAGCAGGCGATGCTGTTCATCAAGTCCGTCGTGATGGGGCTGTCGATTGCGGTGCCCGTCGGCCCGATCGGCATGCTGTGCATTCAGCGCAGCCTGAGCCGCGGCTTTCAGGCGGGATTCGCGACGGGCGTCGGCGCCGCGTGCGCCGACGCGATCTATGGCCTGCTCGGTGCGCTCGGCATCGCGGGTGTCGTCACGGCATTCCCGATGCTGACCGTCGGGTTGAAAATCGGCGGCGGCGCTTTCTTCGTGTGGCTGGCGTGGACCATCGCGCGGCAGGCGCCGGCCGCGTCGACGGCGCAGTGCGACCTGCCGCGCACGACTGTCCTGCGCGATTTTGTGACGACGTTCGGACTGACGCTGTCGAACCCGATGACGATCCTGTCGTTCGTCGGGATTTTCGCGGCGCTCGGCCCGCTGTCGGGGGCTCGAGAAGGGGCGATGTGGCCGGCCGTGGCACTGATGGTTACCGGGGTGTTCATCGGTTCCGCGGCGTGGTGGCTGTGCCTGAGCGGCACGACCGCCGCATTGCGCACGAAGATGCCGTTCGCGTTCATGCGTGGGCTGTCGCGCGTGTCGGCGGCGGTGATTGCTGTATTTGGCGTGATTCAGGTCGTCGCGGGCGTGCGCGGGGTCATCTAGGCCGATGCGTCGTGCGCATCGCGTTGCGACCGGATGGCGTCGACCGTCGTCCGGATATGCGCGAGCAACTCGAGCATGGCCGCTTTCCGGAAATACTGGTTCATTCGCGTGCTGACGACGAGATCGGCCGGCAACGCGTCGATCGAACGCTGCACCATCAGCAGATCGTCGGCGAGTTGCGCCAGCGCTGCGCAATCGCGCGTGCCCACCGCGCTCGCGATCTCGTCCGGCCAGAAAACGAACGCGTCGATGCCGCAGCATTCGGCGACGCAATCTGTCTCCAGTGCATCGATCAACGGCATGATCCCTGCGAGACAGGGATCGATCGGAACCGCCTGCGCCTGCTTGCCCATCAGATCGCCGAATTCGATCCAGCGATCCGGGCCGATGCTGATGTCGTTCTTGTGTGGTCTGCCGTTCATGGGTTGATGCTCGAGAGGTTCAGTTTTTATGGCGATCACCCCAGCTCGAACGACGTCACCCCGAACACGCGGTCGATCGCAATCGCCGGCGCTTCTTTCGTGTACATCCGTGCGGTTTCGAACACGCTCGCCATGCCGTGCCGTTCGGCCAGCGCGACGGCCGCGGGGTTCGTTTCCGGCACGTCGAGCACGATGACCTCGCCGGGCATGCGCGCCGCGAGTGCGCGAAACAGCCCGGTGGCGACGCCTGGGTCGTCGGCAAAAAGCGGGCCGATCTTGCAGCCCGTCCTGCAACGGCGCACGACACCGTAGCCGGCGACTCGGCCGGCGTCGATCGTCGCGAGCGCAACGGCATCCGGCTGCGCGATCCAGGTGGACACGAAACGCTCGCGTGCCACGGGAAAGCAGTGGCGATCGTAGGCAAGCAATTGCTCGAACGGCACGTCGGCCGCTGCCACTACGTGCGCGCATCCGATGCCGTCCACGCGCCCCTGATAGCGGATGTTGCGGTACGCAAGCGCGAATCCGGACTTCCTGTAGTTCGCCTGCTGGGCCACGACACCATCGAGCCCGATGTTGCGGTCGCCGAGGTAACGCATGCCGTGCTGCCAGGTTCGGATGCCGAAGCCTTGGCCGCGGAATCCGGGTTTCACGATGTAGAGGCCGATGAAGCCGAAGTGTTCGTCATAGGCGACAGCGGATATGCACGCGACCGGCTCGCCGCGCCAGACGCCGACGAAGAACCCGGCGGGGTCCGCTTTCCTGAAACAATGAGGATCATGCAGACCGGGGTTCCAGCCCTCTGCAGCGGCCCATTCGACCGACATCGCTACTTCGTCGGCCGACATGGTGCGCACGATAAAGTCTCTGCCTTGGTCCATGGTTCACCCCCAGTCGCTGCGTTCGCGATTGCGCGTTGCATTACCGGCTGCCGAGCCGAAGCAGCCCTGACAGACGATATGTCCCGTTTGGCACCATTCCCGCCAGCGAAAAATCTATGGATGGATGGTTTCGCCGCGATTCAGCATGTCGATGAATTCCCCGATTTTACGCGCCCGTGTTTCCGGCTTTTTGGCATTCTGTATTCGAAACAGGATGGCATATCGGTTACGGCTGTTCAGTGTTGCGAAAAACTTGCGGGCTTCCGGATTGGCGTCCAAAGCCGCCTGCAGGTCGTCCGGCACGATCGAGTTGCTGGCCGACGTATAGGCAGCCTGCCAGCGGCCGTCCTTCCTGGCTTTCTCGATTTCGCACAAGCCCGGCGGGCGCATTCTGCCCGCGGCGATCAGCGCTTCAGCCCTGTCTGTGTTGAGTTTGGACCAGATGCTTTTTGCGGAGCGCGGGGTGAAGCGTTGCAACCAGTATTGCTCGCTCTCGGTCCGCTTTTGACCATCGATCCAGCCATGGCAGAGGGCGCTTTCCAGCGCCTGTTCGTAGGTGACGGTGCGCTGGCCGGTGCCTTTTTTCGCCAGACGCAGCCATGCTCCGGTCGAAGTGGTGCCGTTTTGCTCTAACCAGTTTTCCCATTCGGCCTGACTGGTAAAGGTTAGCGCGCATTCGGTCATGTCACTGTCCTGAATGGTTGACTACATGTGCGGGGAGGGCGTCCGCAGTCTAGCAGTGTTGATACGGACAGCAACGTGCGCGGTGCGACGAAAGACTGGCCGCTCGGTTGCCGTCAGTCCGTCGCCCGGTTTTGGGGCGGCATCACCCGTTTCAAGCATCGGTCGCGCAGACATCGGAGACGCCATTTCAAATGGGCGGCCTCGCCAACTATCCGGCCAAAGCCTCCCCATCCCCATCAGAATGTATAACTCACCTTCCCGAACGCCGTCCGCCCAAGCGTGTTGTACCCATACGCGGTCATGTACTGCCGGTCGAACAGATTCGACACGGTCGCCGACACCGTCAGGTGTGAATTGATCCGGTACGACGCGCGCAGGCCCACCGTCAGATACGAAGGCAGATAGGTCGAATTGGCCGGATCGTCGAACGTCGTGCCGCCATAAAGCAGCGACGCCCCCGTGCTCAGCGCATGCAGGTGCAGCTCGTCCCACGTGTGATCGATGTTGAGGCTGACCGTCTGGCGCGGCCGGCGGTTGAGCCACGAGTCGTTGGTTTCGTCCTGCGGATTCAGGATCCCGACCGCGAGGCTCACCGGTGTCGAGCGGCCGATCGTCCCCTTGTACGACAGGTCGATGCCACGAATATGCGCGCGGCCGATGTTCATCGGCGAGAACGTCGCCGGGTTGTACGCGATCAGGTTGCTGACGCGCGTATCGTAGATCGCGGCCGTGAACGTACCGTACGACGTGTTCGCATCGACCGCAGCCTCGACCGACGTGCTGCGTTCCGGGCTGAGGTTCGGATTGCCGTAGCCGGGATAGTACAGATCGTTGAACGACGGCAGCTTGAACGCATTGCCGTACGACACACGCGCCGTGTACACCGGCGTGATCGCCCACGACAGCGCCGCGTTACCCGTATTCACGGACTGCCCGGCGATGATTTCATGACGCCCTGCGAGGAACATCGTCACGCTGCCGAGCGTTGCCGACTGGTGCAGCGAGAACGCGGAATCGTTGCGCGTCGGCACGCCGTTCGGAATGTCGACCGGCAGGAAGGCCTGCTCGCGCGTGAAGTCGTATGCGAGCTTGGTTTCGCCCGACAGCGGCAGCCCGAACAGATGGAATCCGCGCGCCTGATGCGTCAGCGACGTCGACATGCTGATGCGCTGCGAATTGATCTGGTCGGTCGGGATGGTCGGATCGCTTGCGTAGATGAACCCGCGATCGTTCGCATAACCGAACGACTGGTCGAACTGCGTGTCCGGCGTGATATCGAGGTGGAACGCGATACCGGTCGTCAGCTGATGATCGAGCTGGCGGTTCGCATAGCCGCGGTTGTCGTAGGACAGATCGGACCGGTGATACAGCGCGAACGTCGAGATCGACCAGTTGTCGCGCGCGTAGCCGAGGCGCGCATCGAGATCCTGCGCGTGGTACGGGTTGCGGCCCGCCTCGTGCCCGTACGCGAACGGCCGCGTCGCGTCGATGCCGGCCGTGTTGTACGAGTGCAGGCCGAGCGAGTAGGTGAGCCCGCCGAGCGCGGCGAGCGGCCCGGTCGACGGCACCGTGCCCGACGTGCGCAGCTGCGTGTCGAACGTCTTGTTCGAGCCGCCGCCGAACGACACGGTGGTCTGGTTCGGCTGGTTGGCCGCGCGGCGCGTGAAGAGCTGCACAACGCCGCCCAGCGCGTTGGCGCCGAACGACGCGGCGGCCGGGCCCGAGATCACTTCGACACGTTCGAACGCTTCGGTCGGCAAGTCCGCCCACGGCGCGATGCCGGTGGTCGGCGAGCCGATCCGGATGCCGTCGATGAACACGGCGACCTGGCTGGCCGACGAGCCGCGGATGCTGACCGACGCGGACGAGCCGGGCCCGCCGTTCTGCGAGACGGTCACGCCGGGCAGCGTCGCGAGCGCCTGCGTGATGCTCGGGTCGCTCGGCGACAGCCGGTCGAGATCGGTGCGCGTGAGCACCTGGGTCGTCGCATAGCGCTGGTCGAACGACTCGGGCAGCCGGCGTGTGTCGGTCACGTTGATCGTCTGCAGGTCGGCGCCTTCGGCGGCCGGGGCCGGTTGCGCAACCGTGGTGTCACCGGCTGCGTGGGCGAGCGGCGAGAGGAGCGCGGTCGCGGCGGACGTGGCAAGGAGGTGTCGAATCTTCATGAGGCTGTCGTTGTGGTCGGGCTGCGCATGCGTCGATCGTGGGCGGGCGGCGGGCAGCGCCGGTTTTGTTATCGGTGAGCGGGTTATCGCGCGATCAGGCCGAGCGGGCCGCGGTCGCGAGCATCGGCGCGGCACATGCCGGCGGACGCGATCAATACGGAGCGGCGCGCGCGAGCAGGCGGGCCGTGCATGCCGGCGGCGTGCCGGCGCGACGCTTCCGGTGAGGAAGCGGATGCGGTAACAGTGGACATCGGGCGGATCCTGAGGTCGGGCCGTCCATGCAACGGGCGACCGCCAATGGCGGTGCCTGGCGCGCCGGGACACCCCGCCCGGTGCGGCTGCTTGGACCTCGGGTCGATGGCAGGTCTCCTGGCTCGCGGGTCGTGATTCGCGCCGGCCTTCCCGGTTTCCCAGTGGCATGCATTGGCACGGATTCGCCGCTCACAGTTGCGGGGGCAGCCGCAGATTCGAGGCGCGGCCTCTCCTGCGTTCCCTTTTGATCCCATCCCTGGGAACCATCAGCGCGCAAGGGTAATGGCGTGCGCTCCGGCGCGTCAATTGTCGGGCCGTGCGGGGATGCGAAAAAACGTCATCGGCGCGCAAAAACTTTCGAAATCCTTTCTTTCATGCGTCGATGGCGCGTTTCATGTCTGATGAAACGGCGTGGTTTTCTGCCATGCAATCGCGCCGGAACCGACTCGGGGCGACACCCCTCCACCTGACGAACGCGCGGCGGAATGCTTCCTCGCCGCCGAACCCGAGATGCGCGGCGATCCGTGCGACCGGCCAGTCTGACTCGCGCAGGCAGCGTTGCGCGGCCTCGGCGAGACACTGCTCCCGCAGCACGTGATAACCGCTGCCTTCGGCGGCCAGCCGCCGCCGCAACGTCGCCTCGCTGACGCCGAGCCACACGGCCAGCTCGGCGAGTGCCGGCAACGCCTGCTCGTGCGCGAGCGCCGCGTCGAGAAAGCCACGCACCTGCTGCGCCCACGACACGACGGCCGGCGCCGCATCGATCAGGCGAAACGGAAAATCGACGAGAAACGCGTCGAGCTCGGCCGGCTGCCGGATCACGCGGCACGCGAGCCGTGCGGCATCGAACGCGAAGCCGTAGGTCTGACGGCCGACCTCGACCGGCGCGTTGAACAACCCGAGCAGCGGCATCGCGTCGTCGCGGCGCGGATGGCCGAGCCAGACGTCGGTCGGCCGCAGCGGCTGCCCGATCAGCCAGCCGAACAGCTGCAGATAGCAGAACAACCCCGTCAGGTCGACGAGGCACGCGGCCGGGCTGCGTGTGCGGCGCAGCGAATCCATCCGGAACGTCGCGCGCCCGTCGCGCACGGAGAGCGACAGCGCGCCGGCGCGCGGGGTCAGCATCTCGCCGAATTCGCGCGCACAGCGGATTGCGTCGGCCAGCGTCGCGCAGCTCAGCAGGCAGCGGCACATCAGGTCGACTTCACGCTTGCGCAT
The DNA here is from genome assembly GCF_002223085.1 of Burkholderia sp. HI2714. Lineage (NCBI taxonomy): Bacteria > Pseudomonadati > Pseudomonadota > Betaproteobacteria > Burkholderiales > Burkholderiaceae > Burkholderia > Burkholderia sp. HI2714. The sequence continues at coordinate 58,600 of NZ_NKFM01000047.1, forward strand.
CGGCGGGTGGCCGTCGCCGCGCGCGACCTGGGCCTCGAGGCGTTCGATCGCGTCGCGGTACAGCGCGACGAAATCGCCCGGCGTCGTTGCCGGTTGCGGCGGCTGTGCATCACGGTCGGCCGGCGGCGCGCCGCTGCGCCTGAGTTCGCTCAGCAGGCGCGCACCGAAGCCAGGCAGGATGCGGCCGCGGGCCGGGATGGCGCGCTGTTTCATGAGTTTCCCGATCTGATCGTTGCGACAGGGGGCGGTGAGCGGACCGGTAGGGGTCTGCGAACCGTCGCCACGCAAAAATGCTATCCACGCCGACCGCCTTCGGCCTCGCCGGAACGGCGTAGGCCGGCTGCGCATCCCTGTCACGAACGACCACGGACGACATGCGAATGATCCAGATCGTAGATGAAATCACGCTCGCGCCCGAGCGCATTCCCGACGTGCTTGCACTGCTGCGCGACCGTTACCTGCCGAGCCACGCGGCGCGCGGGCTGAGCGCGGCCGGCCGCTGGGTGTCGCCGCCCATCGCGGTGCCGGGGCAGCCGAGCACGCTGTGGCTGACCTGGCGGATAGCCGACGCGTCGGCCTATTACCGGATGCGCGCGCTGACGGATGCCGACGTGGTCGGATTCTGGATGGCCGTCGACGCGCTGTGCGACGTGCGCCGCCGCCATGTGATGACGGATGCCGATGCGCCGCTGCACGCGCTGACGGAGGTCGATCATGCGGCATGACACGGCACAGGTATTCGTGTCCGCGGATTGCCATGCCGGCGCGATCGAGCATGCATTGCACGAAGCCGCGCACACGCTGGCTGGCACGAAACGCGTGGCATTGGCACGCAATCTGGACGGCAGCTGGGGCGCGGGAGACTACACGCTCGACGTGCTGCGTGACGCTTCGGCGGCCGACGGCAGGGCGGATTTTGCGGCGCTCGCTCAACTGCCGGGCATCGAGCGCATCGACGGCGCCGAATGCCGCGCGATCGGCGGCGGCCTGCGCGAACCGGCGCTGCGCGACGGCGTGTGGCGCACGCTGATGCTGCGCGTGCGGCCGCAGGCCAGCCCAGCGCAGATCGCCGCGCTCGAACGTGAACTGCTGCAGATGCCCGCGTTCATGCCCGGCATCCGCAACTGGCGGCTGAGCCGGATCGAGACGCCCGGCGCATGGACGCACGTGTGGCAGCAGGAATTCGCGCACGTCGGCGATCTGCTCGGCGAATACCTGATGCATCCCTATCACTGGGGCTGGGTCGATCGCCGGTTCGACGCCGAAAGCCCCGACTGGACGGTCGATGCGATCTCGCATGCGTTCTGTCCGCTCGCGTCGAGCCTGCTGGCGGACACGGCGGCGTGACGCGCAGCCCACATCAAGCCGACATCAAACAAGCCCTGGAGACACGAAGATGCGAGCCCTGTTGATCGACCGCGTCGGTCATTCCGACGCCTTGCGGATGGCCGACGTGCCGGCACCGACGCCGGGCCCCGGCGACGTGCTGATCCGCGTGGCCTACGCGGGCATCAATCCCGCCGACTGGAAATGCCGCGAAGGCTACCTCGGCGCCTTCATGCAATACACGTTTCCGTTCGTGATCGGCTTCGACGCGGCGGGTGTGGTCGAAGCGGTCGGCGACGGCGTCGACGGTTTCGAACCCGGCATGCGCGTGTTCGCGCAGACCGACGTCGGCGCGGGGCGCTGGGGTGCATACGCGGAATACGTCGCGGTGCGTCACGACTCGGTCGTGCGCGTGCCCGATGCGGTGAGCCTGGCGGAAGCCGCCACGGTGCCGACGCCCGCGCTCGCGGCATGGGCCGGCCTGTTCGACGACGGCGGGCTGCGCGCGGGCCAGACCGTGCTGGTGCACGGCGGCGCGGGCGCGGTCGGCACGTTCGCGATCCAGCTTGCCGTGCAGGCCGGTGCGCGCGTCGCGGCGACGTGTTCGGCACGCAACCGCGAGACGGTCGAATCGCTGGGCGCGGCGGCCAGCATCGACTATCGCGAACAGGACATCGCCGCGGCCCTGCACGCATGGGCGCCCGGCGGCGTCGATCTGGTGCTCGACGCGGTCGGCGGCGACACGCTGCCCGATGCGCTCGACCTGCTGGCGCCGGGCGGCACGCTGGTGAACATCATGACGCTCGCGGCCGGCGATGCGGAGCGGCTCGCCGCGACGGCGGCCGAAGCTGCACGACGCGGCCTGCGCACCGCGATGACCTACAGCCGGATGCCGAGCGGCGGCACGCTCGGCCGGATCGCGGCGCAACTGGAAAAGCGCGTGCTGCGCGTGCCGCGTTTCGACCGTTTCCCGCTCGAACAGGCGGCCCGCGCACTCGATCTCGTTCAAACGGGCGAGGCGAAAACGAAGCTGGTGCTTCATGTTGCGGATATCGCCCGCTGAGCGGCCCGCACGCACATCACAGGAGACAACGATGACGAATACCCGAACCGGCGTACTGGCCGGCAAGTGCGCGCTCGTGACGGGCGCAAGCCGCGGCATTGGCCGTGCGATCGCCCAGCGTCTCGCGTCCGAAGGCGCGACCGTCGTCGTGACGGCGCGCAGCCTCACGCAATCGGCGACGACCGCCGGCACGCTCGCCGAAACCGTTGCGCTGATCGAGCAGGCCGGCGGCCGCGCCATTGCGCTTGCGGCAGACCTGTCGAACGCGGCCGAGCGCGATGCGCTCGTCGGGCGCGCGGCGCAAGCCGCAGGCGGCCTCGACATCCTCGTCAACAACGCGGGTGTGGCCGACTACGCGTGCGTCGACACGATGCCGATGACGATGTTCGACTCGACGATCGAACACTATCTGCGCATCCCGTTCGCGCTGGCACAGGCCGCGATCCCGCCGATGCGCGCCCGTGGCGCCGGCTGGATCGTGAACGTCGGCTCGGTGACGGCGCTGCCGCCGCTGCGGCCGTTCGACGATTTCTCGCGTGCGGGCGGCGCGACCGTCTATGCGGCGGTGAAGGCGGCGCTGTCGCGCTTCACGCAGGGGCTCGCGGCCGAACTCGAAGCCGACGGCATCGCGGTGAATCTCGTCGCGCCGAGCACGGCGATTCGCACGCCGGGCGCCGCGCGCTACATCCCCGAAGGCTATCCGACCGAGGACGTCGCGTATCTCGCCGAGACCGCGCTCGCGCTGTGCAGCCTGCCGGCGCGCGAACGCACGGGCCTCGTCACGCACAGCCTGCATTTTCCGCTCGCGCAGCAACTCGCGGTGCGCTCGCTCGACGGCCGCACGGTGCTGCCGCCGCCGGTGATTCCCGCGTATGCGCATCCCCACATCGACCCGACAGGACTTTGATTGACATGACGAATTCGATTCGCTTCGACGGCGGCACCGCCGTGATCACCGGCGCGGCCAGCGGCATCGGCAGCGGGCTCGCACGCCACGCCGCCGGGATCGGCATGCGCGTCGTGCTGGCCGATCTCGACCCGGCGAAGCTCGACGCATTCGCCGCGACGCTCGACACCGACGTCCTGTGCGTGCCGACCGACGTCAGCCGGCCGGAAGCCGTCGACGCGCTGGCGGAAGCGGCCTGGCAGCGTTTTGGCGGCGTCGACTTGCTGTTCAACAACGCGGGCGTGATGGCGACCGGCTTCAGCTGGGAAATCACGCCGGAACGCTTCGAGCGTAGCTTCGCGATCAACGTGCACGGCGTGCTGAACGGCATCCGCAGCTTCGTGCCGCGGATGCTCGAACGCAACGTGCCGGCGCGTGTCGTGAATACCGCGTCGGTCGGCGGGTTCCTGCCGAGCCCGCTGATGTCGCCTTACTCGGCAACGAAATTCGCGGTGGTCGCGCTGACCGAATCGCTGTACGGAGAACTGAAGATGTTGGGCGCGCCGGTCGGCGTGTCGTTGCTCGCGCCGGGCCCCGTGCAGTCGGGCATCTTCAACGACCCGTTCGGCGCGGCGCACGACCGGCCCGAGGTGCGCGGCTTCGTCGATACGATGCGCTCGATGCTGAACGCGCACGGGCTCACGCCCGACGCGTTCGCCGCGCGGGTGTTCGACGGCATCCGGGCAGGGCGCTACTGGCTGATTCCGCAACCGGAGACGATCGACGGCGCGCTGCAGCGGCGCACCGACGACATCCTCGCTGCACGCGATCCGTCGCTGCCAGCGTTCTGACGGCCGGGCGCGGCAGCCACGCCCGGCGCGTGCCGTCACATGTGCGAGCCGGAATGCGTGCGGCCGCTCGGGTCGCCGCCGCGATCGGGCGGCGTATTGTTCTGATCGATCTTCGCGAGCACGAAGCCGGCGTGCGGCAACGCGCCGGGCGAGCGGTGCGTCGCTTGCGCGACGGCGTCGTGCGGCGACGCGGGGGGGAAACCGGTTGACGTCACGCCCGGTTGAGCGAACGCCGAAAGGGAAGCAGCCGCCAGGGCGGCGGCGACGATCGCGTGCGAATTCATGGTGGCTCCTTCACGACTGACTGCGGGACAACGTAATCAGTCTAGGGCGCGAAACTTAACGCGACGTGAAGGAGTGATGCGGCGCGCATGACGGAATGTTCATGCGCGCCGCAACGTTCATGCCGGTGCCGACACCAGTGCGCAGAAGTTCTCGAGATCGACGTTGCCGCCGCTGATCACGACGCCCACGCGCTTGCCCTGCAGCGCGTCCTTCATCCGTCGCACCGCGGCGAACGACAGGCAGCCGGTCGGCTCGACCACCATCTTCATACGCGTGGCGAAGAAGCGCATGCAGTCGATCAGTTCCGCGTCCGTCGCGGTCAGGATGTCGTCGACGTCGCGACGGATGATCGGGAACGTCAGGTTGCCGAGGTGCTGCGTCTGTGCCCCGTCGGCGATCGTGCGCGGCGTGTCGATATGCACGATCGCGCCGGAGCGGAACGATTGCTGGCCGTCGTTGCCGGCTTCCGGCTCGACGCCGTAAAGCGTCGCGTGCGGCGACAGCGCGCGCGTGGCGAGCGCGGTGCCCGACAGCAGGCCGCCGCCGCCGAGCGGCGTGAATACCGCATCGAGCGGACCGACTTCGTCGAACAGTTCCTTGGCCGCCGTGCCCTGGCCGGCGATCACGTCCGGGTGGTCGTAGGGCGGGATCAGCGTGAGCCCGTGCTGCGCCGCGAGTTCGCGCCCGATCTGCTCGCGATCCTCGGTGTAGCGGTCGTAGGTCACGACCTTGCCGCCGTAGCCGCGCGTCGCGGCCATCTTTGCGGCCGGCGCATCCTGCGGCATCACGATCGTCGCGGGAATGCCGAGCATGCGCGCCGACAGCGCGATCGCCTGCGCATGGTTGCCCGACGAGAACGCGACGACGCCGTTGCGGCGCTGCGCCGCGTCGAAGCGCGACAGCGCGTTGAACGCGCCGCGGAACTTGAATGCGCCCATGCGCTGCAGGTTCTCGCACTTGAAGAACACTTGCGCGCCGAGCGCTTCGTCGATCGTCCGCGAGGTCATCACCGGCGTGCGGTGCGCATGGCCTTCGAGCCGGGCGGCGGCGGCAGCAACGTCGTCGTAGGTAGGGAGAGTCGGAGCGTTCATGGGTGGTCCGGTGGTCTTAGGAATCGGTCAGCGGGAAAGCAGCGCGGGTATCGCGCTTGCGTCATTTCGCATCGTTGTAGACGGTCGCGCGCGAGACGCCGAGATGTTGCGACACGATCTCCATCGCGCGGCGTACTTCGAGGAAACCGTCGGCCTTCAGCGTCTGCATCAACTCGCGGCGCTGGTCGGTCTTCAGTTCGCGCGGCGTCGTCGCGAGACGCATCGCGAACGCGTCGATGCGTTGGCGGATCGCGTCCGCGCCGGCCGGGTCGAGCGTTTCCGCGACGGCTTCGCCGTCCGTGCTGCAGAACTGGTTCAGCATGCCCTGGAAGCCGCGGAACAGCGTGACGTCGGCATTCAGGCACAGCGCGGCCACATAGCGGCCGGTCGAATCCTTGATGCCGATCGACGTGCTTTTCGCGGTGCGGCCGTCGGCGAAGCGGTTCGGGTAGTTCGCGAGCACTGGCGGGAAATCGTCGTCCGCGATGCGGGCGAGGCCGAGCTCGGTCGCGGGATCGCCGACTGCGCGCCCCGACAGGTTGTTGTGGATCGCGAGGATCGCGTGCTTCGGCGTGCGCAGGTCGTGAACCACGACTTCGGTGAACGGCGCGAACATCGCACCGAGCCCTTCAGCGATGCGCTGCACCTGTTCGATCAGCGACGCCTGTTCGGACAGCACGAGTTTCTGGGTGGTGGTCATGATGGTTTCGCGGTCAGGTTTCGGATCGATGCGACGGCAGCGGGGGAAGGGGCAACCGGCGCGTTACTCGCCGTCCGCCGCTTCCGGCCGGGTGATGTCGGCGAGCAGCGGCTGTGCGATCCGCACGTAGTCGGACGCGTCGAGCACGACGGAGCGATCGAGGCGGCCCGCGTTGAAGGCGATCTCCGTGTTGCGCTCGACCAGGGCGGGATCGACGACGAGCGTCACGCTGGCGTCGAACACGAACGGCGGCACGGCGCCCATCACGCAGCGCGTGACGGTGGCCGCGAGGTCGGGCGACGCGAGGGTGGCCTTGCGGCGGCCGACCGCATCGGCGACCTTGCGGAAATCGATCTTCAGGTGGCCGGGAATCACCGCGAGCGCGGTGGTGTCGCCGCCATCCTTGAACGTGCAGAGCATCGCCTTCGCGCCCTGTTCGGGGCGCGTGCCGCGCAGCGCGGCGATGGCGTCGGATTTCCCTTCGGCCGGATGCTCCAGCACACGGAACCGCGCGCCGGACGTGTTCAGCAGATCGCAAAGCGTGTCGAAAACGGGATAGTCGCTCATGTCGCTCCGGGCAGGTGAGGCCAGGGATCGAGGCGCGCGCGGGTTCGCATGCTTCAGCGTGCCGGTCGATGGATCGTCCAAGTATAGACGTTTCGTCATGGGCGTGGCAAAGGGGCGGAGGGCGAGGAGTGAACGGCGTTCGGTCGCCTCGACAAAAATATGTCGCTCGACCGGTTTTGTGACGGGTATCGAGCCAGTCATGTGTGCGCCCGCCAATCGATATCGACGCCTCTCCCCGGATTTCCAATCCTGCGTAGAATGTCGGCCGTCAGGTTCGGCCTTTTGGCCCCTGTAGTGGAACCGGCACGGCTCCATGACAGGTATCGATGTTTTGCACAATCCGGTCGACCAACCTATATCTCCGCTCCACGTCTATCGAGCGGAAACGGCGGGGCGGCATGCGACCGGGCATGAGCGACGCCGAAGCGTCATCAGCACCATCGCCCCGGGCATGCGCTCACGGGGCAGCAGGAGGAATTCTTGAAGAGGGCGGCTCTCGATAACGGACGCGTCTTGACCGAACGCGGCAAGAACGCAGTAAACAAAATCATGGCCTGTGCGATCGAGATCTTCGTGGACGAAGGCTACGGCGGGCTGACCATGCGAAAGGTCGCGGCAAAGGCGGGATTGGCGCTGTCGAACCTGCAGCACTACTTTCCCACGCGCGAAGACATCTTCGCGGCCATCCTTACCGTGACGAGGGAGGCATACGCCAATACGTACGACGGCGTGCACGCGGACACGTCGCTGACACCCGAGGGCCGGCTGGAGAAAGTGGTCCGACTGTTGCTCGAAGACGGAAAGCAGCCCAGGACTCAAAGCCTGTTCGTGAACTTCTGGGCACTGGCCCAAACGCAGGAGTTCGCGCGGAAGATGCTCGAGGAGGGGTATGAATTTCAACGCGGCGTGATCGCCGGCCTCATCGAAGCCGTGAACCCGGCGCTGCCACAAGCGGTGCGCATCCGGCGCGCGGCACTCGTTACGGCGCAGATCGAGGGGCTTATCGTGTTGATACCGCAAAGGAATCGGTTCCCGTCGGATATCAAGGGAATCGAGGACGATGCGGTGATGGCCATTCTGGCTTTGGCCAAGGCGCCGTGAGCCGAGTTGCAGCAGGCTTGGTGTCGATGCGAATTGGGGCGCTTTAGAAGACGGAAACGCTCCACGGCCAAGGCTGGTCGTGGCGTTGTGCCATTCCACGCCGATCCACGAGATGCGGTTCGACGTATTCGGTATGTGCCCGAGTGACCGGAATTCATCCAGTCGAGTGCAGAGACATCGATCCGACGAGGCTTGCCTGCAACTGGCTGCACAGTGGATTTACGAGGAGTACACAGGCAATGTTGTTCAGCATGCGGAAAATGCGACGATATCAAGGTATCCGAAAAGACAAGAAACGCTATTTCCGTATACAAACGGTGCTGGCGTTCATATTGGCGTTGGTTGCACATTGCGCGTTTGCCGCAAGCGACGTGAACGACGGCGATCAGCAACAAGCCGCGTTGCGAACCCTGATGGGCAACGATCCGGCGCCGTCGGATAGTGTCAAGGGTGTCGCGCTGTCGCCGTGGGCGCATGGGCCATCGGCTTCCGGGCCGCTGTGGGTCGTGGCCGCATTGGTGCAGCGCTCGACCGAGAACGTCGACGCGGAGTTGTGGACGGGTGTCCTGACCCGTGACGGGCAACGGTTCCGCCTGCTGGCGAGCGATCGAAGCGAGCGCGTCGATACGTCACCGATGTTATGGAGTGTATTCCTGACCATGGACGTCATTCCCTATCGAATCAGTGCGCAGGAAACCGCCTTTGGTGTTCGCTTCAACAATAACTACACATCGACCTCACATAGCGATTCGACCGAGATGCTGAGCCTGTATCGCTACGCCGATGCTCGTGTGACGCCGATCTTCACCGCCATGACCGACTGGTCGACCTATGACAGGGACGCGGCTGCGGAGTGTGTAGCGGAGAAGGCGGGCAAAGGCAAAAATCAGGGCGACGCACAGCAGGACGCGTGTGATGCGGAAAACACGACGGAGGTTCACTACGTGCTGTCGTTCAGCCCTCACATGACCAACGGGCATTACGACCTCGTTGTGCGTCCGAAGGGCAAGGCCGCGTCGGGCAAATCCACGCGGTTTACCTGGAACGGGAAGACTTATCAGCCGCGTCGATTCGCCGGTGACTGGCACTGAAGACGGGATGGGTGTGGGGCGCGGTGAGGTGGTTGCCGTTTCGTGAAGGCTCGCAGCAGGTGAAAGGGGGCGGCCAGTTCCGGTCGCGACCAGGCGGCGGGAAGGGGCTCGGTCGATCGCATCGAGCAGGAGTCGGCCCCGTGCAGCGTGTCGACGCGGTTGCTTCCATCGTTAAACCAAATCGACGGTCTCATGCACTGTTGGAGCGGTTGTCAGTGGCTCATTGCCAAGGAGGTCTGTTACAAACCATGCAGACGGAAATCGAAGCGCCAGGCCCGGCCGGCCCGCTGGAAGGCACGCTCTTGTCACCGGGCACCGGCGACGTCCCGGTGGTACTGATCGTACCGGGCTCGGGCGCGACCGACAGAAATGGCAACGCGCCGAACTGGCTTCAGGCATCGACGTACCAATTGCTCGCGGAAGGATTGCTCGGTCAAGGTATCGCGTCGGTTCGAATCGACAAGCGCGGCATGTACGGCAGCGCGCAGGCAGTACCGGATGCAAATGACGTCACGATCGACGAGTACGCGACCGACATCCATTCATGGGTAGCCGCCATCCGGGCGCGGACCGGTGCTTCCAGCGTCTGGGTGTTGGGGCACAGCGAGGGTGGCTTGGTGGCGTTGCTGGCGGCGCGGCAATCGGCCGACATCGCCGGCCTGATCCTGGTATCTGCGGCGGGACGCCCGCTAGGGCCCGTATTGAGGCAGCAACTGCAATCGAACCCGGCCAATGCTCCGGTGCTGGAAAATGCATTGTCGATTCTCGAATCCCTGGAAGCCGGGGAGCGGGTCGAAGCGACCCACATCGATCCGGTGCTCATGCCGTTGTTCAGGCCGCAAGTCCAGCGATTCCTGATGAGCGAATTGACCGTCGATCCTGCAGCGCTGCTGGCCGGTTATAGGAAGCCGGTGCTCATCGTGCAGGGAGCGCGCGATATCCAGGTTACCGTACAAGACGCGGAACTGTTACAGCGAGCAAATCCGCAGGCCGAAATGGCGCTGATTGCCGACGCCAATCATGCACTCAAGACGGTTCGCACGGAGGATCTGCAAGAAAACCTCGCCGCCTATTCGAATCCGGATCTGCCGCTCGCGGATGGTGTCGTGGAGGCAATTTCAGCGTTCGTGCACGCACGGACAGCGACGACAATCTCCACGCCATCGAAATCGTGAGGCTGGGGGTTCGCTCGCTTGCATGACAGAAGCACGTCATTCGCGTTCGGTCACCGTTACGGAACAGAGGCTCCCAAATGAAGAGACGCAAGCTGTCGATGATCCTTTGCCTCGCTGCCGCAAGCGTCACTGCAACGGCAAACTCGCAAGAGCCTGTTTGTCACAACGACGGATCGGGTGCCGATAGTGCTGTTTGTGCGCACCAAGGTTTCGTTAGAGCTGACGCGCAGCTAAACGACGCTTACCGGGCCGCCCTTGATCTCCTGGGTGGCGACACCGAGCGGGCCGATGCGAGAGCTGCGTTAGTGGCGGCACAACGACAATGGATCAAGTTCCGTGATGCTGACTGTCAGGTTCAGGATCGCATCTTTCAACATGGAACATTACGCGCGGCGATCGTAGAGTCGTGTCTGAAAAACTTGACAGAACAACGAACGAAAGAGCTGAAAGCACTTTGGCTGCCTTAGTTGAAGGACCGCGTCGAGTTGCAGATTCAACCGGTCAACGCAAAAAACTCACCATGACGAACCTGATTCGATTCCGCGTTCGACCGGTATTTCACGGCAGCGATCTTCTGGTCGAGGTACTCGACGACCATCGCGCAGCGGATTTTCCAGACGTCGCCGCGATCCTGAAAGACGCGCTGCATTCGGTCCAGGTTCCGCATCCGGATGGCCTGGATGAGCCAGAGATCGCCTTGTCCCAGGACCGTTTCTTCAGCTATTGGACATATGCCCAGGGCAACTACGAAATAGACGACGATATCTGGGGATTGTTCGTCACGCCGACGTTCGACAACGCGCGTGTCGTCGCGGATGTCGAAAACGCACTTCTGTCGACGGGAAAGTTCGTCAAGGAAGACGTGGATTTCAGCAGGTTCCAGTGAGTTGAAAGAATCCGGGAACGCTTGCACAACTGCGACGAACGACTGCTCCCGGGAACCCGCAAGGATCTCTCCAGGTCGATCAACCTCAACGACGGAAATCCGCGAAACAGAAAAAAGCAAGCCGGCGACTCGCACACGCGCTCCACCGGCCCACAACGTAACACCGCAATAAATCCAGAGGCAGGCGACCGCACCACGCGATCGCCCGACTTCACCCCCGCACAGCCTTCACCACATACTGACTCGTCGGTACCACATCGATCTTGTCGAAATCGATGAAGCGCCCGCAGCTGTCCATCATCTCCGCCACGTTCCGCTGAAACTTCTCGTCATCGCCGACCGCATCGAAGAACGCATGCGGATCGGTCATCGCCGCAGCGGGAAAGCACTCCTCGACGATCGCGTCGTAACCGGGCGCCGCATGCGTGAGCGCACGCACGACGACGTTCTGCACGTACAGAAAGTTGTCTTGCGTATCGATCGCGACGCGCGTGTGATGTCCGTGCCACACGTCTAGCCACGCTTCGTGCGTCAGCCGCGGCGGCCGCTTCAAAAACGCGAGCTGCGAAAAACCCGTCGTCCGCTCACCCGGCCGTGCCGGAAAGCGCGTATTCGGAATCGGCTGCGACTCGGTGACGAGATACGCCGCCATGTGCGGGACCACGGCGCGCACCGCGTCGTCAAACGGCTGACGGAACATCGCATTCGCGCTATCGACCCACACCGCGACGATCCCGTCGATGCCCGGGTGCGTGTTGGTCTGCTTCAGGCCGGCGGCCGGCGCGACATCCGCATCGGCGACGTTCACCTGCACGCCGTGCGCACCGAGCGACAGCAGCTTGTCGGCAAGCTGCGCCCGCACCGTGCGGCTCCACTGATCGGGCGCGGCCTGCGTATCGCGCCACAACACGTAAATGACTTTCTCCATTGCTCCGGCTCCAGGGGGAATGACGGGATCGGCGGCGGTGCCGCCGGGGTTCAGGAAGCGGTTTCAGGCGATCCGGCCGCCTGGTGCGCGCCCGGTGCGAACCGGTTCGCAGTCAGCGTGAACGACGGCGGAATCGGCGACGTGACGGTTTCGAACAGCCGTTCGTGGCGCGTCGCGTGAATGCGCCACACGCCATCGCGTTTCACGTACTGGTCGTCGTAGAACGCAGTGCCGTGCAGCAGGTAGTTATCCTCGAGATTGATCGCGTGATCCTCGAGAAACCACACGCCGCATGCGTGATCGGCCGAGACCAGCGTGAGCTCGGGGTGATGGCCGTGATGCATCGTCAGGAAGGTCGGCTTGCCGATCAGCGCGCGCAGGCTCGATACGAACGCGTCGCGGCCGTCGTACGCATAGCGGCCGCCATACAGCCGCGCCTCGCAGTCTTCGCTCAGGCAATCGGCGAGCAGCGCCCAGTCGTGCGTGTCGACCGCGCGGAAATACCGGTACTTCAATTGTCGGATCTGCTCGTACTCATGGAGCGTGCGGGTCGTGTCGTCCATCGCCGGGTCTCGTGGTGGTGTCGTTCGATGGTAGGAACGAAGCCCGTTGCATCACATCGTCTGTTCGGACGAACGCGTCGCACGCATGCGGCCGGCTCCGCCGAGACGAATCGCCAGTTTCATCCGAACGGGTGATGGCCGACGCATCGCGCGGCGGTAACGTGGCATCGACGCGGCGTTCGAACCGCGCCGGCACCGAACAAGGAGACAGGATGACCCTCATCGAATCGCTGGAAGCGCGCGTGCGCCGGCTCGAGGACGCCGACGCGATCCGCCGGCTGAAGGCGCGCTACTTCACCTGCTGCGACCGCAAGGATCCGGAAGGGATGCGCGACTGCTTCGCGCCCGGCCCCGTGCAGATCGACTACGGCCGGATCGGCACGTTCGACACGCGTGACGCGCTCGTCGACGTTTTCGCGCAACTCGGCTGCCATCCGCACATCGTCGAGATGCACCATGGCGTGAATCCCGAGATCGATGTGCTCGACGCGACGCATGCACGCGGCACGTGGGGCCTGCACTACCAGATGATCGACACGAACGCGCGCACGCTCACGCAGCTCGGCGCGTACTACGACGACGAATACCGGAAGGTCGACGGCGAATGGAGGATCGCGGGCACGCGCTGCGTCGTCACGTCGACGCTGTCGGCCCGCTACGAAGGCGAAGCACCGGGCGTGCTGTTCGCCGGCGCACAGCCGCCGGCCGCGTGACGCACGCGAACGCCATTGACGTGGCATCCAGCATATTCCACAGGAGACATCGAACATGACACAGAACCACGATGCGCCGGTCGCCGTCGTGACGGGCGCATCGCGCGGCGCGGGCAAGGGTATCGCGCGCGCGCTCGGCGCGGCCGGCATGACCGTTTATGTGACGGGCCGCTCGCAGAACGAAGGCGATGCGCCGCTGCCCGGCACGATCCACGAGACCGCATGCGAGATCGATGCGCTCGGCGGCCGCGGGATCGCGGTGGCCTGCGACCACGCGAACGACGCACAGGTGAAGGCGCTGTTCGAGCGTGTCGAACGCGAAAGCGGGCGGCTCGACATCCTCGTCAACAACGCGACCTACCTGCACGATCAGCTGATCCTGCCTGGCCCGTTCTGGGAGAAGTCGCTCGATCTCGTCAACATCCTCGATGTCGGGCTGCGCTCGGCCTATGTCGCGAGCTGGCACGCGGCGCGGCTGATGGCGCAGCGCCGCAGCGGGCTGATCGCGTTCACGTCGTCGTTCGGCGCGAGCTGCTATATGCACGGCGCGGCGTACGGCGCGCAGAAGTCCGGCGTCGACAAGTTCGCAAAGGACATGGCCGTCGACCTGAAGCCGTTCGACGTCGCGGCCGTGTCGATCTGGATGGGCCCGCTGCGCACCGAGCGCACGACGCGCGTGTGGGAAGAACACCCGGATCTGTACAAGGAATTCTCGCTCGTCGCCGAAAGCCCCGAATTCACGGGGCGCGTGATTCACGCGATTCACGGCGATCCGCAGCGCATGGCGCTGTCGGGGCAGGTGCTCGTCGGCGCGGAAGCCGCGCTGCGGTACGGCATCGCCGATCTCGACGGCAAGCAGCCGCCGTCCTACCGCGAACTGCTCGGCGGGCCCGTGCAGGCGCATCCGGCGATCGTCGCCTGAGGAGCACGCATGGGCATCCTGACAGGCAAGGTCGCGCTGGTGACGGGCGCGGGGCAGGGCGTCGGCCAGGGCGTCGCGCAGGCGCTCGCGGCGGAAGGGGCGCACGTCGCGGTGGTCGGGCGCACCCTCGACAAACTGCTCGCGACCTGCGAGGCGATCCGCGCGCGCGGCGGCGTGGCCGAGCCGTTCATGTGCGACGTGATGGACGCGGAGCAGATCGAGCAATGCGTCGACAGCGTCGTCGCGCGGTTCGGCGGCGTGCAGATCCTGATCAACAACGCGCAGGTCGTACCGCTCGGCCGTTTGCTCGACGTGACCGATGCGAGTTTCCTGGCGGGGCTCGAATCGGGACCGATCGCGACGCTGCGCATGATGCGCGCGTGTCATCCGCATCTGAAGGGGGACGGCGTGATCGTCAATTTCGCGTCGTCGGCCGCGGTGCGCTGGGATGCGTCCGGCTACGGCGCGTATGCGGCAACCAAGGAGGCGATCCGTGCGCTGACGCGCGCGGCGGCCTGCGAATGGGGCGTGGACGGCATCCGTGTGAACGCGGTCGCGCCGCACGCGTTGTCGCCGGGCCTGAAAGGCTGGGTCGACGCGAATCCGCAGGAAGCCGCGGCGTTTTTCCGCACGATTCCGCTCGGCCGCGTCGGCGACTGCGAGCAGGACATCGGGCGCGCGATCGTGTTTCTGGCGAGCCGCGACGCGGCATACCTGACGGGCGCGACGCTGCCGCTCGACGGCGGGCAGGCTTACTGGGGCTGACGGCAAGGCCGACGGCGCGCGGCGCTTGCTGCGGCGTGCCAATCATGAACCGGCAAGCACGCGCACGCATGCGCGCGGCAGCCGGCAAACGGGAATCGAAGCGAGGACGACATGGGTCGACTGGAAGGAAAGGTAGCGATCGTCACGGGCGGTGCGCGTGGCATGGGCGCGGCGACGTGCAGGCTGTTCGTCGCGGAGGGCGCGCGCGTCGTGATCGGCGACGTGCTCGACGCGGAA
The DNA here is from genome assembly GCF_002223085.1 of Burkholderia sp. HI2714. Lineage (NCBI taxonomy): Bacteria > Pseudomonadati > Pseudomonadota > Betaproteobacteria > Burkholderiales > Burkholderiaceae > Burkholderia > Burkholderia sp. HI2714. Next base: position 73,750 of record NZ_NKFM01000047.1, read on the forward strand.
GGCGAAGCGCTCGCGCGCGAGCTCGGCGACGCGGCGCGCTTCATGCGGCTCGACGTCGCCGACGAAGCGAGCTGGGTGCGCGTGACCGAAGCGACGATGGAACAGTTCGGCCGGATCGACGTACTGGTCAACAATGCAGCGGTGCTGACCTTTGGCGGTATCACCGAACTGTCGAAACGCGATTTCGAGCGCGCGGTGTCGATCAACCTCGTCGGGACGTTCGTCGGCATCCGGACCATCGCGCCGCGCATGATCGCGCAGAAGAGCGGTTCGATCGTCAACATCTCGTCGGTGGACGGGCTGCGCGGCGTGAACGCACTGGCCGCGTACGTGTCGAGCAAGTGGGGCGTGCGCGGGTTGACGAAGGTCGCGGCGCTCGAACTCGGCCATCAGGGCGTGCGCGTGAATTCGATCCATCCGGGCGGCGTGAACACCGCGATGTCGAACCCGACCGGCGCGCCGCTCGAGGAAATCAACAAGCACTATGCGAACGTGCCGCTGCAACGCGTCGGCCTGCCCGACGAAATCGCGCGCGCGACGCTGTTCCTCGCGAGCGACGAAGCGTCGTACTGCAACGGCGCCGAGCTGGCCGTCGACGGCGGGATGGCGGCGGGCGCGTATTACCCCGGATTGCCGGGCGCACCGTTTTGAGCAGGGGCGCTTGCCGCGCGCTCACATCAGATGTTTGTGTACGCAACCTAATTCGGGGTTTCCCGCAGTAGCGAAAACGCGAATTCGCACAGCGTGCGTTCGCGTTTGCCAGGCGTGGGAGCGGCAGGCCGATTTTGCCGCCCCCGCAAAACCCTTGCCGGACGGCCGTTCCGGCCCATTCGTCCCCAAAACGCGCGCCATGCCGCTGTAAAAAGGACTCACAGGCAACCGGCGTGCCGGCTTGCCGACATAGTTGTTTCTTGTTGCAACGCAACGTTTGCCGAATAACGGCGATGGTATGCTGGCCATCATGGAGTTGTACGGCAGGTTGCTTGTATGGCGAAACTCGCGTTCGCACCAACTAAAGAGACATCACCTTCTCTCGCATGCATCGCGGCATCGACGCGCGCTCCGCTCGCGCGTCCCGTCCTGCGTGCCGCCGCACCCTGCGCTCCAATCGCATACCCCATCTCGCGGGCTCGCCCCGCAACCCCCATCCCCGCCCAATAATCTGGAGACATCCTCATGTCGCAAAACACTTTGGCCGAAGCAACACACGGCCCACTGATCGCTCCGCCGACTTTCGTCAAACATCGCAAGCTGATCGACTGGGTGTCGCGCATCGCGGCGCTGACGGAGCCCGAGCGCGTCGTGTGGTGTGACGGTTCGCAGGAAGAATACGACGCGCTGTGCCAGGCGATGGTCGACCAGGGCACGCTCACGCGCCTGAACCCGGCGAAGCGCCCGAACTCGTATCTCGCGCAATCCGATCCGTCCGACGTCGCGCGCGTCGAGGATCGCACGTTCATCTGCGCGGCCTCGCGCGACGACGTCGGCCCGACCAACAACTGGATCGAACCCGCCGAAATGCGCGAGACGCTCAACGGCCTGTTCCGCGGCGCGATGCGCGGCCGCACGCTGTACGTCGTGCCGTTTTCGATGGGCCCGCTCGGCTCGCCGATCGCGCACGTCGGCGTCGAACTGTCCGACAGCCCGTACGTCGCCGTGAACATGCGGATCATGACGCGCATGGGTCGTGAGGTGTACGACGTGCTGGGCGAGGACGGCGAGTTCGTGCCGTGCGTGCACAGCGTCGGCCATCCGCTCGAAGCCGGCCAGCAGGATGTGCCGTGGCCGTGCAACCCGGTCAAGTACATCGTGCATTTCCCCGAAACGCGTGAGATCTGGAGCTTCGGCTCGGGCTACGGCGGCAACGCGCTGCTCGGCAAGAAGTGTTTCGCGCTGCGTATCGCGTCGACGATGGGCCGCGACCAGGGCTGGCTCGCCGAGCACATGCTGATCCTCGGCGTGACGTCGCCGGCCGGCAAGAAGTATCACGTCGCGGCTGCGTTCCCGTCCGCGTGCGGCAAGACCAACTTCGCGATGCTGATTCCGCCGCAGGGCTTCGACGGCTGGAAGGTCACGACGATCGGCGACGACATCGCATGGCTGAAGCCGGGCCGCGACGGCCGACTGTATGCGATCAACCCGGAAGCCGGCTTCTTCGGCGTCGCGCCGGGCACCGGCGTGAAGACCAACCCGAACGCGATCTCGACGCTCACCGAAAACGTGATCTTCACGAACGTTGCGCTGACGGAAGACGGCGACGTGTGGTGGGAAGGGCTGACCGACACGCCGCCCGCGAAGCTGACCGACTGGCAGGGCAACCCGTGGACGCCGGAAATCGGCAAGGAAACGGGCCGCAAGGCCGCGCATCCGAATTCGCGCTTCACGGCGCCGGCCGCGCAGTGCCCATCGATCGACGACGACTGGGAGAATCCGGCCGGCGTGGCGATCGACGCATTCATCTTCGGCGGCCGCCGTTCGACGACGGTGCCGCTGGTGACCGAGGCGCGCGACTGGGTCGAAGGCGTGTACATGGCCGCGACGATGGGCTCGGAAACCACCGCCGCGGCGGTCGGCCAGCAGGGTATCGTGCGCCGCGATCCGTTCGCGATGCTGCCGTTCTGTGGCTACAACGTCAGCGATTATTTCGCGCACTGGCTCAAGCTCGGCAAGCAGCTCGAAGGCGCGGGCGCGAAACTGCCGAAGATCTACTGCGTGAACTGGTTCCGCAAGGACGCGAACGGCAAGTTCGTGTGGCCGGGCTTCGGCGAGAACATGCGCGTGCTGAAGTGGATGCTCGATCGGCTCGAAGGCACCGGTGGCGGCGGCGAGCATGCGTTCGGCGTGTCGCCCGCGTATGAGGACCTGCACTGGGATGGCCTCGATTTCACGCGCGATCAGTTCGACGCGGTAACGTCGATGAACGTCGATGAATGGCGCGAGGAGTTGAAGCTGCACGCGGAGCTGTTCGATACGCTGAAGCTGCGCCTGCCGGCCGAAATGACCGACACGATGAAGAAGATCGAGCAGCGCATCGGCGCCTGACGATTCGCATCGACGTCGTCCCCCGACGTCCCGCCGCCGGCATGCATCGCCGGCGGCGGGACGTTTTTGCATCGGCTCTGCACACGCGCCGTTCGCTTACTGCGCGCGGCAATGCGCGACAACCTCGTCCACCGCACGCTGCACGTCGCCGCGCCGGTAGCGCAGCAGCGCGCTGTCGGCCGGATCGGGCTCGTACGACACGACATTGCCGCGCCCCGTGTAGATCGCCATGTCGGGCAGCAGCGGATGCTCCTGGTCGAGCGACGGTACGTCCTGCGGATTGCCGGCCGCGCGGAAGAAGGCCGCGAAGTAATCGGCGAAGCTGAGATTCTCGTCGCCGACGAGGTAGGCCTTGCCCGCTTCGCCGCGCTGCAGCGCCCCCCAGATCGCTTCCGACAGCGATTGCGTCGAGATGAAGTTGCTGCCGCCGGCCGGCCCGAACACGGGCAGCCCCGCGAACTGGCCCTGCGCATAGCCGGTGTACGCCGCGAACATCTCGTTGCGCAGCCCCGGTACCGATCCGACGACGAACGGCGCGTTGACGCTGCATACGGCGAACGACGACGTCGCGAGCGCGCGTACGCGTTCGTCGGCGAGATGGCGCGAGCGTACGTACGGCACCGTGTCGACGAGCGCCGGCGCGACCTGCGGATAGAAGCTGCCGACCAGCACCGCACGCTTCACGCCCGCGTCGCGCGCAAGCGCGAAGAAGCGCGGCACCGCGTCGACGTTCGCGCGTTCCCAGTGCGCGGCTTCGTCGGTGCCGGGCGGCAGGTGGCGGATGTCGTTGCCGGCCGCGAACACCACAGCGTCGAACGACGCGAGATCGTCGCGCGTGAAATTGCCGGCCACGTAGTCGCGCAGCAGCACGTCGAACTGCGCGAGCGCGCTGCCGGGCGCGGGCGGCTTGCGCGCGGCGAGCGTGACGTGGTTGCCCTGCGCGTGCAGGTGCAGGGCGGCATGGCCGCCGATGAGGCCGGTGCCGCCGACGATCAGGATCTTCATGATGTCTCCCGTAGCGGCGCAACCGCGCCGCGTGAAATGAACAGGCGAGCGGTGCCGCTCAGAAATTGAAGCCGTTGCCCGTGACGACGGGCAGGTTGGTCCAGAAGCCGTTCGGGTCGCGATACCAGCCGGCCGCCGCGAGCGCGCCGCCATCGACATGCAGCGTCGTGCCGGTGACCCACGCGGCGAGCGGGCTCGCGAGGAACAGCGCGGCGCCCGCGACATCGCCGGCCGCGCCGAAGCGCCCGAGCGGGATCCAGCGCGGGATATGGCCGTGATGCTCGGCCGCGACCATCGCGCTGACCGGCACTTGCGGCGTCTCGGTGGTTTCGGGTGCGATCTGGTTCACGCGAATGCCGGCCGGGCCGAGTTCGACGGAAAGGCTCTTCGTGAAACCGGTCAGCGCGGCCTTGAACGACGCGTACACGGTGCAGTTTGGAATCGCGCGGAAGCCTTCGATCGACGACACGCCGACGATGCTGCTGCCCGCGCCGCGCGTGCGCAGCAACGGCAGCATCGCGCGCGTGACGATGAAGACCTGGCGAAGGTTCACGTCGAACAGCCGCGCGATGTCGTCGTCGGTGCAGTCGTCGAACGGTTTCGCGATCTGCAGGAAATCGCCGACATTGTTGACGAGCACGTCGAGTCCGCCGAAGCGAGCGTCGACGGTTCGCGCGAATGCATCGACCTCGTCGCGACGCGTGACGTCCACGGTGCCGACGAGCGCATCGACGCCCGCCGCTTCGAGTGCCTGGCGCACGTCCTGCGCGCGGGCCGGATCGATCTCGGCCACCGCGACGCGTGCGCCGGCCGCGCCGAACGCTTCCGCGCACGCACGGCCGATGCCCGCGCCGCCGCCGGTGACCAGCACGGTCTTGCCGGTGAATGAAATCATCGATGGACTCCTTTGAACGCGAAAGCCGTGAGCCGCGTCACAGCGACGACACCAGTTGCGCGTTGTCGATCCGTAGCTCCGCGCCGTTCACGAAGCGCGATTCGTCGGACGCGAGGAACAGCACGAGATTTGCGACGTCCTGCGGGTCGCACATGCGCGCCATCGGATCGCTGCCGATGCCGAGCGCGGCCGGGTCGAGATCGGGCATCAGCGCCTGTGTCATCGGCGTCCAGATCCCGTCCGGATGGATCGAATTGCAGCGGATCCGGTAGCCGGTGCGCTTGCAGTGCACGGCGACGCTGCGCGCGAGCGCCGTCACCGCGCCTTTCGACCCGGTGTACGCGCACATCATCGGCAGCCCGCCGAGCGCGGCGACCGACGACATCATCACGATCGAGCCCGGCGTGTCGTTGCCCTTCATCGCGCCGATCGCATATTTGCAGCCGAGGAAATAGCCATCGGCATTGGTTCGCATCACGCGCCGCCACGTGTCGAGGCTCGTGTCCTCGATCGAGCCGACCGGGCAGATCGCCGCGTTGTTGACGAGCACGTCGAGGTGGCCGAAGCGGTCGAGCGTCGATGCGATCGCTTGCTGCCAACCTGCTTCGTCGGCGATGTCGTGGCGAACGAACAGCGCCGTGTCGCCGATCTCGCGGGCGAGCGCACGGCCTGCGTCCTCGTCAATGTCGGTCAGCACGACCCGCGCGCCTTCCGCGGCGAGCAGCAGCGCATCCGCGCGGCCGACGCCGCTTGCCGCGCCGGTGACCAGCGCGACCTTGTTTGCGACTCGATTCATGGTCGGTCGGATTCCTTTGACGTTGAAAAAGGGCAGGCGCTCATGCGGCGCCCGGCGTGCGGCCGGCCTTGATCGCGTCGAGCGCGGCCGTGCCGTAGAGCTGCGCGATCGTGTCGTCGACGCGCGGGTTGGTGCGCAGTTCATGGCCGCCATCGACCGCGAAGCTCTGGCCGGTCACCCAGCCCGACTCGGGGCCGGCGAGATAGCGCACCGCATGCGCGATCGCTTCGGGTTCGCCGAGTGTGCCGAGCGGGATCTGTTCGAGAAAGCTGTCGACGAGTGCGCGGTTGTCGAACATCGGCGCGGTGGCTTCGGAGCGCGTGAGGCCCGGGCGCACCGCGTTCACGCGGATCTTCGCGCCGGCCAGTTCCTCGGCCGCGCCGCGCACGAGCGCTTCGAGCGCGGCCTTCGCGGTGCAGTACGCGGATAGCCAGCGGAAATTGATCTGCGCGGCCGTCGACGAAATGCAGACGATCGCACCGCCGCCGCTGTCGGCGAGCCGCGGCGCCGCATGACGGATCGCGGCGAACGCGCTGTGCAGGTTCAGGTCGATTTCGGCGCGGAACGTGTCGGCGTCGTGCAGCAGCAGCGGCCGGAAGCCCGCCCCGCCGACCGTCGGCACGACGATGTCGAGGCGATGGTCGATTGCCCAGGCGCAGTCGAGCGCGGCCTGCAGGTCGGCTTCGTCGCAGGCGTCGCCCGCATGGATCGCGACGCGGCTGCCGGGCACGGCGTCGGTCAGTTGCCGCTGCGTGCGTTCGAGCGCGTCGCGGCGGCGGCCCATCAGCACGACGGCCGCACCGTCGGCGACGAGCGCGTGCGCGCAGGCCGCGCCGATGCTGCCGGCGCCACCCGTCACGAGTGCAGTGCGGCCGTCGAGGGGAGCAGGGGTGCGCATCGTTCAGCCCTCCAGCGGCAGGTCTTGCGCCCAGTCGACGTGCAGCGTGCGCGCGGCGAAGCGCCACGTGTCGCCGTCGAGCACACAGCGGTCGCGATAGCGCAGCCCCCAGTCGAGCTTGCGCTTCACGCCGTCGCGCACGTAGACGTGGCAGGCGACGCCGTAGGTCTCGACGTCGGCCTCGTCGCCGTCGAGCGTGACGAGCTGGTTGTGCACGTGGTGCTGGGTCGCTTCGTAGCGCTCGATCACGCGCATGCCCGCGACGATCGCGTCGCGGTCGCCGAAGCGGAAGCCGGGGCCGGCCAGCGTGGCATCGGGGGTGAAGAGTGCGGTGAGTCGTGGCCAGTCGCGCCGGTCAACGGCTTGCGCGTAGCGGCACGCCAGTTCGTACAGCACGTGGCGGGGATTGGAATCGGTCATGCGTGGGCTCCCGTGGAAGAACGGAACGCGTCGGCCGCGCGAGGCGGGGCGACGCGGCGGCATTGCGACGTCGACGCGCAGGTTCGCATCGGGCAGGCCGGAGTTCATCGTCCATACGGAGCAGGGCGAAGGTCGGGGAAAACACCGGGACAGGCCGCCACGTGTCACACGAGGGCGCATGGATGGTGCGGCGCAGCGGCCGGTGCGGAACATGCGTCTGGCGATTCGTGCGGCCGGCTGCGACAGGCGCGCGACGTGCGGCGTTTCATTCGCGTGGGCGAAGCCGTGGCACGTGATGTTGCGATGCGTCAGGCCGCGCATCGTCCGCTCAGCGTTTGCCCCTAGTCGAAACGGACGATGGCCGACGGCCGGGCGCTGGCTACCGTGCAGTCATCCGGTGCCGCATGCGATGCACGCCGGACACGAACCGCACCAGCGGACAACCGTAGGGGACGACGATCATGAGACTGACGACTCGCAAGCTGTGCGTATTGGCGATAGGCACGTTCGCTGCCATGGCGCTGGCGCGATACGGCGCCGATCAGGTCCCGTCGCCGCCGTATGCGGCCGGCATCCTGCAATGCCGCTCGGTCGACGCGAACGGTTTGCCGACCGGTTGCGTGCCGATCGATCCGTCGCACTTCGGTTTCGCCGCGATGCGCGGCATGTGACGCCGGCGCGGCCGCGCGCCGCGCCAACCGGCCGGACGTCGTCGCGCGGCGGTTCATTACCCGCATTCGCCGAAATCGCCGCGCAGTCGTCGTGCGTTGGCCAGGCTGGCACGGCGGGTCCGGCTTCGCGCGATTCGACTGCCGTTGCGTCCGGCAGGGCACGCGACCTGCATTGGCGCCGCCGCGTGCCAGTACCGGCAACGCGGTATCGCGGTAACGCCATCGTGACGTGACGGCGCAGCGGCGTCCGCTTCAGGGCCGCGAACCCTCGCCACACCCACCGCTTTCCGCAGATTTCCCAAACGCTGACCCATTCCTCATGTCATCCGACTATTCCCTGACTCACCCCCTGAATACCCGCGACGTGCATCGCTGGGATGCCGAACACGATGTCGTGATCGTCGGCTTCGGCGCGGCCGGCGCCTGCGCGGCGATCGAAGCCGCGAGCGCCGGCGCCGACACGCTGATCGTCGAGCGCGCGTCGAGCTACGGCGGCACGAGCGCGCTGTCGGGCGGCGAGATCTACCTCGGCGGCAGCGGCGGCACGCCCGCGCAGCGGCAGGCCGGCTTTACCGACGACACCGAGGATCTGTACCGCTACCTGATGCTGGCCGGCGGCCGCGACGCCGACGAGGCGAAAGTGCGCCTCTACGCGAACGAAAGCCTGGCGCATCACGACTGGCTCGTCGCGCAAGGCCTCACGTACAAGAACACGTTCATCGCCGAGCGGATCGTCGAACCGGAAACCGACGATTGCCTGATCTGGTCGGGCAGCGAGGAAGCCTGGCCGTTCAGCGAGGCCGCGAAGCCGTGCCCGCGCGGGCACACGCCGCAATGGCCGGGCTGGGGCGGCGGGCAGATGCTGATGCGCGTGCTGGCCGAACGCGTGGCGGCGCTCGGCGTCGCGACGCGCTACGACACGCGCGCGCTTGCATTGATCGTCGATGACGGCGGTGCGGTGCGCGGTGTCGTGCTGCGCGCCTATGGCGAGACGGCATTCGTACGGGCGCGTCGCGCGGTGATCCTGTGCGCGGGCGGCTTCGCGATGAACCGCGACATGGTGCGCCGGCATGCGCCGCAGTTCCTGCGCTCGGACGAACCGATCGGCAGCCCCGGCGACGACGGCTCGGGCATCCTGCTCGGCCAGAGCGCGGGCGGCGCGGCGATTCACATGGATCAAGGCTTCGTCAGCCTGCCGTTCTACGCGCCGGAATCGCTGATCAAGGGGATCTTCGTGAACGCGCGCGGGCAACGCTTCATCAACGAGGACGGTTATCACGGCCGCACGGGCCATCACGCGTTCCACCAGGCCGACGACCGGATCTACCTGCTCGTTGACCAGGCCACCTACCAGGAGCCGCCCGCGATCGCGCGAATCGGCATCGCGGCGGCCGGCGAAACGTGGGAGGAAGTCGAACGCGACCTGCAGATGCCGGCCGGCACGCTGACGGCGACCGTCGACGTCTACAACCGCCATGCGGCCGACGGTGTCGATCCGCTGTTCCACAAGGCGAAGAAGTGGCTGCAGCCGCTGATCGAGCCGCCGTTCGTTGCGCTCGATTGCCGGATCGACTACGCGTTCTATCCGCACTTCACGCTCGGCGGGCTCGACACGCTGCCGACCGGGCAGGTGGTCGATGCGGCGCGCGCGCCGGTGCCGGGGCTCTATGCGGCGGGCCGCACGACCTGCGGGCTGCCGCGCTGGGGCGCCGGGTACAGCTCGGGGCTGTCGCTGGCGGACGCGACGTTCTTCGGCCGGCAGGCCGGGCGTCACGCCGCGCAAGCGGGACGCGACGCAGTGCGCCGCGCCGCCTAGCGTTTTCAGGCCGGAAATGAACGACGCCCCGGGCAATCACATCGCCCGGGGCGTCGTCGTTTCAAGCAGCCGAGCGGCCAAGCAGCCAACCAGTCAGGCCAGTCGACCCTTAACCGAGATCGAGCGCATTCGTCAGATCACCCGGCGGCGTCGCGCCGCGCGCGGCGAACGCCTTGTTGCGCGCGACCACGCCGTCGAGCGGCGCGAGCCCGTGCACGCGGCTGATGAAGCGCAGGATCGAGTTCGTGTCGTACAGCGTGTGATCGACGAACCCCTTCTTCGCGAACGGCGAGATCACGAGCGCGGGAATCCGCGAACCCGGGCCCCAGCGGTCGCCTTCCGGCGGCGCGACGTGATCCCACCAGCCGCCGTTCTCGTCGTGCGTCATCACGATTACGGTGTTGTCCCATTGCGGCCCGCGCCGGATATGGTCGATCACGGTTGCGATGTGCCGGTCGCCCGATTCGATGTCCGCGTAGCCCGCGTGCATGTTCAGGTTGCCCTGCGGCTTGTAGAACGTGACGGCCGGCAGGCGGCCCGCGTCGATGTCGGCGATGAAGTGGTTGGTCGACGGTGTGTCGCCGAGCCCCGCGTCGCGCAGGTGCTTGCTGCGCGCGTCGGTGCCGGGCGCGTAGTTCGCGAAATAGTTGAACGGCTGGTGGTGGTACTGGAAATCGGGCACGGTGCCCGTGTCGCGATGCTCGAGCGCGTACTGCCAGGCGCCGCTGTACCACGCCCAGTCGACGTTCTTCTCCGACAGGCGATCGCCGATCGTCGCATAGCCCTGCGGCGGCATCACGCGATGGTCGGCCGGATCCGCATACGCGGCGTTGCCCGGGTCGGGCGGCGGCACGTAGCTCGGCTGGTACGGCGGCGCCATCGTGTTCACGCCGTAGCCGTCCGGCGTCAGCGGGCCGTCGGCCACGAACTTCGGCGGGCCGTCGAGCGCGGACGCGGGCGAATCGTCGGCGAGCTTCAGGCGCGTACCGGCCGGATCGTCGCCTTCGACCTTCGACAGCAGTTTCGCCGCATGCGGATGCTTGTGCGCATCCGGATACAGCGGCGGCTGCGCGGAGATCAGGAACATGTGGTTCATCCACGACCCGCCGAAGGCCGCCATGAAGAAGTTGTCGCACAGCGTGTATTGGCGCGCGAGATTCCACAGCCGCAGCGTGTCGGCCGAGTTGCGATAGTGGCCCATCACGAGGCCGCCCGAATCGGCCCACGCGGCGAACTGGTTGTTGCGGCCGGCCGCGATCTGCATCTGGTTCTGGTAGAAGCGGTGCCACAGGTCGCGCGTGATCACGCCGTTCGGCAGCGCGTTGCCCTGTGCGTCCTTGATCAGGAACGGCGCGTTCGGCAGCTTGTCGATGTCGCGCTCGGCGATCGCGTAGCGTTTGCCGTCCACTTCCTGTGCCTGCGGCACGAGCCCGCCCCAGATCTTCGGCAGCACGGGCAGCGGCGTCTTGCCGTCGCGATCGAGCTGCTGCGCATGCTCGGGGCGCACCTCGCTCAGCGGATGGCGCACGCCCGGGAAATCGCCGTACAGGTTTGCGAAGCTGCGGTTTTCCGCATAGATCACGACGATGTGGCGCACGCGCTGGCGCAACGCTTCGTCGATGCGCAGGTCGGTGGCCGAACGCGGCGCGCTGCCCGCCGTGGTTTCACAGCCGCTGAGCGCGACACCCGCACCGAGCGCGGCGAGGCCGCCGAGCATTCGGCGGCGGTCGGGATCGGCGGGAAGGTCGTCGGGGCGATCGGGGGTGTCGTTCACGTCGTGGGTTCCTCGAATGGGCGGGTGGACGGGGGCGTGATGTGCGGCGGCGTCGCACCGGCTGCCGCGCCGCGGGATGGAAAGCAACGGCCCGCGTGGCATACGGGCAGGCGCGATGCGTCTGTCACAAAAATGTCACGAACGCGACTATAACGCGCCAACGGCGGCGAATGAAAGGTGTTTGTCGGACGATTCGAGTCACGCCTCGGGCGATGCGCGACGCCCGCGCGAGAGCTAGACTGGAATCAGGGGCGGCGCATCGCAGCGTGCCGCCCGGGCGAGGATTGCCCGGCGGCGCCGGCTCACGGCGTCGTCGCGGTGCCATTGATGCGATGAACGACTCGATGAAGCGAGGCGACGATGGCGCGCATGAATACCGCGTCCGCATGGCCGCCGATGGCGCGCGCCGGCTGCGCGCGTGCCCGCACCCGTCCGCCGTGCCGCACAACGCAAGCGTAGCGCGCACGTCCGGCCCGATGCCATGGACAAGAAATTCGACTACCCGGGATTGCTGATCGCGGCGGGCTTCTTCGTGCTGTTCGCCGCGCAGTTGCTGATGCTGCGTCCGACGTCGGCGCCGATCGCGTACAGCGATTTCCACCAGCTCGTCGCTGCACGGCTCGTCGACGATCTCGAAGTCGGCCCCGTCTCGATCTCGGGCACGCTGAAGATGCCGCAGGCCGGCACGATGCTGCCGGCGTCCGAAGCCGCGGCCGTGCGGCAGGCCGGCGCGCCGTGGCGCTTCACGACCAACCGCGTGACCGACGAGCACCTGACCGACGCGCTGACCGCCGCCGGCATCCGCTATCACGGTGCGCCCGACACGAGCTGGGTCGCATCGCTTGCGTCGTGGCTGCTGCCGCTCGTGCTGTTCGTGTTCATCTGGAACATGATGCTGCGCAGGCGCGGCGGGCTGCAGGATTTCACCGGGATGGGCAAGAGCCGGGCGCGGGTGTACGTGCAGCAGGAAACCGGCATCACGTTCGACGATATCGCGGGCATCGACGAAGCGAAGGCCGAACTGCAGCAGCTCGTCGCATTCCTGCGCAACCCCGACCGCTACCAGCGGCTCGGCGGCAAGATTCCGAAGGGCGTGCTCGTGGTCGGCGCGCCGGGCACCGGCAAGACGCTGCTCGCGCGCGCGGTGGCCGGCGAGGCGGCCGTGCCGTTCTTCTCGATCAGCGGCTCGGCGTTCGTCGAGATGTTCGTCGGCGTGGGCGCGGCGCGCGTGCGCGACCTGTTCGAGCAGGCGCAGCAGAAGGCGCCGTGCATCGTGTTCGTCGACGAACTCGATGCGCTCGGCAAGGTGCGCGGCGTCGGCCCGATGTCGGGCAACGACGAACGCGAGCAGACGCTCAACCAGTTGCTCGTCGAGATGGACGGCTTCCAGGCCGGCTCCGGCGTGATCATCATGGCCGCGACGAACCGGCCCGAGATCCTCGATCCCGCGCTGCTGCGGCCAGGCCGCTTCGATCGTCACATCGCGATCGACCGTCCCGACGTGAATGGCCGAAGGCAGATCCTCGGCGTGCACGTGAAGCGCGTGAAACTCGCGGCCGAAGTCGATCTTGGCGAACTCGCGTCGCGCACACCGGGCTTCGTCGGCGCGGATCTCGCGAACGTCGTCAACGAGGCGGCGCTGCATGCGGCCGAACTCGGCAAGCCGGCGATCGGCATGGCCGATTTCGACGAGGCGATCGACCGCGCGTTGACGGGCCTCGAGCGCAAGAGCCGCGTGATGAACGCGCAGGAGAAGCTGACCATCGCGTATCACGAGGCCGGTCATGCGCTCGTCGCGGAAAGCCGCGCGCATTGCGATCCGGTGAAGAAGGTGTCGATCATTCCGCGCGGTGTCGCGGCGCTCGGCTATACGCAGCAGGTGCCGACCGAGGATCGCTACGTATTGCGCCGAAGCGAGCTGCTCGACCGGATCGATGCGCTGCTCGGGGGCCGCGCTGCCGAAGAACTCGTGTTCGGCGACGTGTCGACGGGCGCGCAGAACGATCTCGAGCGCGCGACCGCGATGGCGCGCCACATGGTCATGCAGTACGGGATGAGCGAGAAGATCGGGCTCGCGACGTTCGACGACGGCGATGCGCGCCAGGGCATACCGGGCGCCTGGCATGCGGGCGACGGGCGCTGCAGCGAGCACACCGCGCGGATGATCGACGACGAGGTGCGCACGCTGCTGGCCGACGCCCATGCAAGAGTCGCGGCGACGCTCGGCGAACGCCGCGAGGCGCTCGAACGCATCGCGCGCAGGCTGCTGCAATGCGAGGTGCTCGAACGTGATGCGCTGCAGGCGCTGATCGACGGGCGTACCGAACCGTCGTCCGCAACGGCGTCGGTGTCGGCTCCGGACGATACAGCCGGCGCACGCGGCGGCGCGGTCGAAACGGAGCAGGCGTCCGCGGTCGAGCGCGATTTCGTCGCGTACGGGCCGCCACGCGAACCCGATCGCTGAATGAAGACGCCATGAACCTGCGAGCGGCGCGCGTCGAAGCGACGGCGTGCCGTCATTCCTTTCCCCGTTGATCTCCACGGAGTCGCCATGAGCGAGGCGCACGTATCGGTCGATGTCGCGCAGCAGGCGCGTTTCTGTTTCGAAGTGGTATTTGCCGGCACGACGCTGGCGCCGGTGCTCACGGACGAACCGCCGCCGCACGGCGGCGGACGCGGGCCGAACCCGATCCGGTTATTGGCCGCGGCCGTTGCAACCTGTCTCGCGGCGAGCCTGCAGTTCGCGCTGGAAAAACAGCATGTCGATCCGCAGCCGATTGCCGCGCATATCGACGTCGACATGGTGCAGAACGAAGCGGGCAGGGTGCGCGTGGGCGCGATGTCGGTACGGCTGTCGATCGGCAAGACGTGGGCCGATCTCGCGGTCGCGACGCGCGTGCTCGATCAGTTCGACGCGTATTGCGTACTGACGGAGAGCCTGCGCGAAGGCATTCCGGTTGCGGTCGACCTGCGCGACGTGAACGGCGCGGCGCTCGAATACGCGGCGACGGACGCGTGAGCGTGCGTCAGGTGGGTCAGGACTCAGCCGCGGCCGCGACTTCGGCCGCCTCGGCGAGCGCGTCGAGAAAGCGCGTGCGCCACCAGTGCACGTCGGTCTTGCGCACGATCGCCATCAGCGCCGCGTGACGCTGGCGACGCTCTTCGAGCGGCATCGTGAGTGCGCGCTGGATCGCCTGCGCGGTGCCTTGTGTGTCGTACGGATTGACGAGCAGCGCAGGCTTCAACTGTTCGGCCGCGCCGGCGAAACGCGACAGCACGAGTACGCCCGGGTCTGCTGCGTCCTGCGCGGCGAGAAATTCTTTCGCGACGAGGTTCATCCCGTCACGCAGCGGCGTGACGAGTGCGACGCGGCTCGCGCGATAGAGGCCCGGCAAGCGCTTGCGCGCGACGGTGCGGTGGATGTAGCGCATCGGCATCCATTCGAGTTCGCCGTAGTCGCCGTTGATCGCGCCGCACAGGCTGTCCATCTCGCGCCGCAAGTCGTCGTACGCGCCGAGATCCTCGCGGCTCGGCGCGGCGATCTGGATCAGCGTCGCGCGATTGCGGTTCTCCGGATATTGTTCGAGCAGCTGGCGGAACGCATGCACACGCTGCGGCAGCCCCTTCGTGTAGTCGAGCCGGTCGACACCGACCAGCAGCTGGCGGCGCGAATATTCGTCGCGCATCCGGTCGAACATGTCGAGCCCGTCGCGATCGCGCGCGAGCGATTCGAACTCGTCGACGTTGATGCCGATCGGGAATGCGCCGGCCGACAGCGTGCGGCCGAACGCGCGCAGGCGGCCGTCGGGCAGCCGCGCGGCGCCGGCTTCCGCTTCGACGTAATGCTCGAAGTGAAGCAGATCCGACTCGGTCTGGAAGCCGACGAGATCGTAGGCGAACAGCGAGCGCATCAGCCATTCGTGTTCCGGGATCGCGGCCATGATCGGCGGCGGCGGCATCGGGATGTGCAGGAAGAAGCCGATCGGGTTCGTGCAGCCCATCGCGCGCAACTCGGCGGCGAGCGGAATCAGCTGGTAGTCGTGGACCCAGATGGTGTCGTCGGGGCGCAGCAGCGTGCGCAGCTTGCGCGCGAACAACTGGTTCACGCGCCGGTAGCCATCGGCGAAGCGGCGGTCGAACTGCGCGAGGTCGAGCCGGTAGTGAAACACCGGCCACAGCACGTTGTTCGAATAACCGAGGTAGTACGCGTCGTAATCCTGCGGGTCGAGATCGATCGTCGCGAGCTGGATGCCGCCGACGTTCTGGATCTGCACCTCGTCGCCGTGCGCAGGCTGGTCGTCGCTGCCGCGCAGCCTCCCGCTCCAGCCGAACCAGACGCCGCCGGATTCCTGCAGGCTGTCCTTCACGGCGACGGCGAGCCCGCCGGCCGCGGCTTTACGGGGATCTGCAATACGATTGGATACGACGACGAGTCGGCTCACCAGCTCTCCTGACGATTGTTGAGGGAAAGGTTCGTGCGGCCGTGGCGCGAGAAGCAGACGCCGCCGTCGTTGCGCGGTGCGCGCGGCGACAGGGCCGCACTGCGATCGGACGGGAGTCAGGGCACGCGATTCGCCGTCCGACCGGGGAGTGCTTTTTTAAGCATACTCGTCATTCGTTCGTTTTAAAAGTGTGCGTCGGCGAGCGACGCGCGTGCGAATGCAGCGTGATCTCCATGTCGCCGGTATGGCAACGTGAGAAACCCGAGCGGGATCGAAACTTGCGCAACGCTGCACGTTCAGCGTGCGCCGTGTGATGCGGAAGCGGGGACGTCGCGCGCGATCGAGCGTGACGATGGGCATGTCATGACGTGTGCACGAGGCCCGCGCCGGTCGATAGAAGCGACCGGCGCCGCCGCGGATGCGCCGACGCGCGAGCGACACCGAGCGACACGTCTGCGTGCCGCGCACGCGCGACGCGAATCGGTGCAGCGCGACGTCGTGCATGCGAACCGGCCGGGCCGGACGGCGACGATGCACAGCAGCACCGTGTGCCGCATGCGGCCGCGCTTCGCGCGGTGCGCGCAAGCGTGACGCACGCGGATCGGCGCAACAGCAGGCGCTTCGTCGTCTCCTTGCGGTATCGGTTATACGCGGTCAGCGGTTACGCAGTAGCCGGTTGCCAGTGAGGTGCGGCGGGATCTTGCGCGTACGTGCCCGGAGACGCCACGTACGTGCCGGACGGCATCCGGAACGCGGCAACCGTTTCGGACAGCTCGCGGCCTTGCGCCTCGAGCGACTTCGAGGCGGCCGCGGCCTGCTCGACGAGCGCCGCATTCTGCTGGGTCGTCTCGTCCATCTGCGTGATCGTCAGGTTCACCTGGTCGATGCCGCGGCTCTGCTCGGCCGACGCGGCCGCGATCTCGCCCATGATGTCCGTCACGCGCGCGACGGCCTGCGTGACGTCCGACATCGTCTTGCCGGCTTCGCCCGCGAGTTCGGAACCGTCGCGGATCGTCTGCACCGACGCGGAGATCAGCTCCTTGATCTCCTTCGCCGCCGTCGACGAGCGCTGCGCGAGGCTGCGCACCTCGCTCGCGACCACCGCGAAGCCGCGGCCCTGTTCGCCCGCACGCGCGGCTTCGACGGCCGCGTTCAGCGCGAGGATGTTGGTCTGGAACGCGATGCCTTCGATGATGCCCGTGATGTCCGCGATCTTCGACGAGCTTTGGCCGATCTCCGTCATCGTGTCGACCACGCGGCCGACCACCGAGCTGCCGCGTTGCGCGACGTCCGACGCATTCGCGGCGAGCGAACTCGCCTGTTGCGCGTTCTCGGCGTTCAAGCGCACCGTCGACGTGAATTCCTCCATCGTCGCGGCGGTTTCCTGCAGCGATGCGGCCTGTTCCTCGGTGCGCTGGCTCAGGTCGAGGTTGCCCGACGCGATCTCGCTGACCGCATGCGCGATGCTGTTCGATGAATCGCGCACGCGGCCGACGATGCCGATCAGCCGCTCGTTCATCGTTCGCAGCGCGTCGAGCAGATCGCGCGTCTCGTCGTTGCCGCTCACGTTGATGCGGCTGCCGAGATCGCCGTTCGCGACCGTGCGGGCGACGTCCACGGCCGAGCCGATCGGCACCGTGATCTTGCGCGTCAGCCACAGGCCGCCGCATACCGCGAGCGCGACGGCGATCAGGCAGATGCCGGCCAGCAGGTTGCGTTCCATGGCATAGCGATCCGCGAATTGCTGCGCGATCGCGAGTTCGCGTTCATGCGTATAGGTGGCGTAGGCGTCGGTTGCGCGCACCAGTTGCGCGAGCAGCGGCCGGCAGTTGTCGTCGATGTCGGCGGTGGCCTCGTCTTTCTTGCCGGCCTGCGCGAGCCCGACGATGCGCAGCGCGACGGGCCCGTAGCCGGTTTCGATGCGCACGATGTCGGCCACCAGTTCACGCGCGCGATCGGAGGTGTCCGTCGCGTTCGCCATCAGGTCCTTGAGCGTCGCGAGGTGCGCCTGCACGTCCTTGTGCGCCTGGTTCACCTCGGCCAGTTCGAGCTCGAGGTCGGACGGTTTGGTCACGAGCACGAGATTGCGCGCGGCGATCGCGCGCCGGTCGACCGCGGTGCGGATTTGCGCGGAAACGGCCGCCCGCGCATTGATGCCGTTCATGTAGCGGGAAAACTCGGCGTTGGTATCGGATAGCGCCTTGAGTGCCATGCCCGACACGATCACGACGACCGCGGCGAGCAGGCCGAAGCCGCCAAGGAGTTTTGTTTTGATGCTCATTCTGGCGATTTTCACAGTGTGCCTCTGTGCGTGTGGTTGACGAATTGGATTTATTGTTCGACCAGATACGGGCTCGTGCCGGAATTAACGGGTATGCGGGATGATTCTTTACCCTTCGAAAACCCTGATATTAGTTTTTTTAGCGCTGGAGTCGTTTCCAGGCGGGCGCTCCTGATTTCGATCAAGAATCGGCGGAGTGCCCGTAATTAAAAGGTTTATACGTGGAATTTGAAACCGGTTTTCGTCGATGAAACAATAGCCGTTGTTTTGCTAATAATTGTCTGATGAATGCTTGTTATTTAGTCGGACATGCGAAATTCAGGCGGTCGTTTCGAGCTGCGCGCAACGCGACCTCGTCGCGAGTTGAATCGCGCGCGTCAACACCGCCGCCCATCGAAATGGCAAGTGCATGGGTACGCCAACCCGTAATTGCCGGGTTATGGTGAGGAAATAATGCGCGAAAGCCGCGCTTTTGACGTGCCGAAGCAAGCGCAACGAGACTGGCCCGATGCCCAGTCGGGCAATCGCGCGCAGCAACCAGCGCAGGTTGAAGCCCGTCGCGCACAGCACCGCATGCAACGCATCGCCGGTGGCACCCTTGAGCCAGCAGCGCCGCAGTCCGTGATCCTGTTTGACGTGGCCGATGATCGGTTCGACCGCCTGACGTCGCTTGAGCCACTTGCGCTGCTTCTCGCTCAGTGTCTTG
>NZ_NKFM01000004.1:0-87918 GCF_002223085.1 Burkholderia sp. HI2714
AATCGGCTCTGCAAACCTCCGCGTTGCTCGTTCATGCACACCTGTCCACGCTCATTGAACATGGACACGTAGCCTCGGTGAATCAGCCTCGCCGTGCAATGGCGTCAATCAAAGAGCGCTTACCCTGGGCCCGGTGTGGATGGCGTATCGATGCATGTACTGGCAGGCGGCGGCCGTCCTTGGCGCGTCGCTCGCGATCACGCTGGTCGAGCTGCTGTTCTTCCCGAAATACTTCGAATCGAGCACGCTCGACCCGGTCACCATCGGGATCGCGGTCACGCTCGGCTGGTGCGGGAACAGCCTCTACAGGACGCACGTCGAACGCAGGATCGAAAAGCTGCGCCCGAGCGCGACGTCCCGCGAATCGTTGCTCGCGCTGCTGGAAGCGCAGGGCGGCACGAACTGGCTCGCGGCCGCCGGTTTTGCGATCGCAACGCCGTTGCTCGGTTTCCTGATCTACATCGTGGCCGGGACGTATTGATCGCAGGAGCCGGCGGCCGGTAAAGCAGGGCGGCAGGGCGAAGAAACAGGTCGTATCGCGGCCGCGCATGCGCGCGGCACCCGACGCGTGATCCCGCCGCACTCAATGCAGATGCTTCAACTTGTCAGGATTCCGCACGACATAGATCGCGACGATTTTCCCGTCCTCGATCTCGAGCGCCGTGGTCTGCAGCTCGCCGTCCGCTTCTTGCGTAACGAAACCCGGCAGCCCGTTGATGAACCCCGCACGCACGAGCTTCGACGCATGCGTGGCGAACAGCCTGGCCAGGTACTCGTGCACCTTCATCACACGCTCGAAGCCGAGCACCGGTATGCCCGCGGCCGGGCGTTTGCCGCCGCCATCCGCGTGCAGGCTCACGTCCTCGGCGAGCATCGCGCCGAGCGCGCGCATGTCGCCGCTGCGTGATGCCGCAAAAAACGCCTCCGCCAATTCGATCCCGCGCTGCTTCTCGACATGGAAGCGCGGCCGCGCCTCGCGCACATGCGTGCGGGCCCGCGCAGCGAGCTGCCGGCACGCGGCCGGGTCGCGCTGGATCGTCGTGGCGACTTCGTCGAACTCGAGACCGAACACGTCGTGCAGCAGGAACGCCGCGCGCTCCAGCGGCGAGAGCCGTTCGAGCGCGAGCAGCAGCGGCAGCGTGACGTCCTCCTGTTCGTCTTCCTCGACGACCGGCTCGGGCAGCCACGGGCCGACATAGGTCTCGCGCTGGTGCCGCGCGGACTTCAACTGGTCGAGGCACATGCGCATCACCATGCGGCGCAGGAACGCTTCAGGCACGCGCACCTCGGTGCGGTCGACGTCCATCCAGCGGATGAACGCCTCCTGCACCATGTCCTCGGCATCCGCAACGGAACCGAGCATCCGGTACGCGACGCGGATCAGCGTGCGGCGCAGCGGGTCGAAGCTCGCCGCCGCATCGGCCCTTGCTTCGGCGCTGCCGGTGGCCGGGTCGAGGTTCGGCATCAGGCCACCATCTTCGCGGCGGCGGCCTTTGCATCGGCCGGCTCGATCCACAGGCCGAAGCCGACCGCAAGCCGGTTCCAGCCGTTGATCACGTTGATCATCAGCGTGAGTTTCACCTGTTCCTCCTGGCTGAAGTGGTCGTTCAGCGCCGCATAGGCCGCTTCGTGCGCCGCGTGGCCCTCCGACAACCGCGTGAGCGCGTCGGTCCAGCCGAGCGCCGCGCGTTCGCGGTCGGTGTAGCAGGGCGCGTCGCGCCACGCGGACAGCAGGTAGATGCGCTGCTCGGTCTCGCCTTGCTCGCGCGCTTCGGCCGTGTGCATGTTAATGCAGTTCGCACATGCGTTGATCTGCGATGCGCGGATCTTGACCAGCTCGACCAGCGTCGGCTCGAGGCTCTGCGCGGCGGCGACCGAGACGGTCATCCAGTGCTTCATCAAGGCAGGCGCGGCGGCAAACGGGTTGAGTTTCGCAGTCATGGTCCTTCTCCTTTTCGTGTGGGTTCCGGTGATATGACGAGCGAGCCCCCCGCGTGTGTGACATCGACGCGAAATTTTTTTCGAAACCGGCGAGCGGATCGACGTGGAAGGCCGCAGGGCCAGGGCGGGCAGGGTGCGCGTCGAACGCAATGAACGCGGCGAGCATGCTTCGCGCGCCCGTGCTGGTCAGACGATTCCGCATTCACGTCAGGGAGACGATCATGGCCGCGCGAACGTCCGCGGCGTGTCGATCTCAACGGCTGACGCATGCCCCTCGATACGCGCTGATGTCAGCAATTGGCAGGTGATCGGTTGCTTTCATTTACATTTATCTGCCGTTTCATCCGCATCTCGGTCAGCAACATTCACATTTCTGGCCCATACTATTCTGCATGGGCAGATGAAGTGACGCCGCATCCGCGGCCCGGCGCGCGCGCCGGCTGCCCGACGACGCAGCAGCAGGTCGCACGTCAGCCGCGCGCATCACGCGCAAGGCTTCCTTTTTCCGGCAACACGCAACGCAGCGAATCGCGACGTGGACGGTAAACCGATGAGCCTCCTTGCATCACAGCTTCAGCGCCGTTACAAGGACGTGCGCGCCCATAGCGTCGCGTTGACCGCGACGTTGTCCGCCGAGGACCAGGCCGTGCAGTCGATGCCCGATGCCAGTCCGACGAAATGGCACCTCGCGCATACGACCTGGTTCTTCGAAACCGTCGTGCTGATGCGACGCGTGCCCGGCTACGCGCCATTCAACGCGGCATTCCAGTTCCTCTTCAATTCCTATTACGAAGCGCTCGGCCCGCGCCATCCGCGGCCGCAACGCGGGCTGCTCACGCGCCCGTCGCTCGACGAGGTGCATGCGTACCGGCAATACGTCGACGACGCGATGCTGCGCGCGCTGGCCGGCGCCGACGCGGCGTTGCTCGAGACGATCGCGCCCGAGCTCGTGCTCGGCCTGCATCACGAGCAGCAGCATCAGGAGCTGATCGTCACCGACATGCTGCATGCGTTCTCGTGCAACCCGCTGAAGCCGGCATTCCGGCCGCGCAACGGGACGGACACAGGCGCGATGGCCGCGGGCGACGCCGGCGCGCAGCACTGGCTGCACCAGCCGGGCGGGCTCGTCGAGATCGGCCACGACGGCGAGGCGTTCTCGTTCGACAACGAACGGCCGCGCCATACGGCGCTCGTGCGGCCGTACGAGATCGCGAACCGCCTGGTGACGAATGCGGAATTCGCGGCGTTCGTCGCCGATGGCGGCTATACGCGCCCCGAGCTCTGGCTGTCGGACGGCTGGGCCACGGTGCAGCGGGAAGGGTGGCAAGGGCCCGCGTACTGGATGCCCGACGACGACGATGCGGCCGCCACGCGCGTGCGGCGCACGTTCGGCCTGCACGGCGTCGAGCCGCTCGCACCCGACGCGCCGGTGTGCCACGTGAGCTTCTACGAAGCGGCCGCGTATGCGGAATGGGCCGGCGCGCGCCTGCCGACCGAATTCGAATGGGAAGCCGCGTTCCCCGCCGAAGGCATCCGGCAGATGCTCGGGCACGTGTGGCAATGGACGCGCTCGTCCTACGAGCCGTACCCGGGCTTTCGGCCGCTCGTCGGGGTCGCCGCCGAATACAACGGCAAGTTCATGGTTGGCCAGCAAGTCCTGCGCGGGAGCAGCATCGCAACGCCGCCCGGGCACGAACGGCCGACGTACCGCAATTTCTTTCCGCCGGCCGCGCGCTGGCAATTCACGGGAGTGCGACTTGCGCGAGACGTCTGACCGGACGGCCACGAGCGGTGGCCAGCAACCCGCCCGCGATTCGCGGCCGAGCGCGTTCGAGCGCGACCTGATCGACGGGCTGTCGCGTACGCCGCGCAGCATTCCGCCGAAATACTTCTACGATGCGGCCGGCTCCACGCTATTCGATCGCATCTGCGAGTTGCCCGAGTATTACCCGACCCGCACCGAGCTCGGCATCCTGCGCGATCGCGCGGCCGAGATCGTGCGGCGGGTCGGCCCGCATGCGGAACTCGTCGAATTCGGCGCGGGCTCGCTCGAGAAGATCCGCGTGCTGCTCGACGCGTTCGCGGGCAACTATGCGAACGCGCCGGCGCGCTACGTGCCGGTCGATATCTCGGCCGACTACCTGCACGGCGCCGCCGCGCGGCTGCGTGCCGCGTATCCGTGGCTCGACGTCGCACCGATCGCGGCCGACTACACGAAGGCCGAGCAACTGGCCGAGCTGACCGCGACACCGGCGCGGCGCATCGGCTTCTTTCCCGGTTCGACGATCGGCAACTTCGCGCCGGAAGAAGCCGATGCGTTCCTGCGTGATGCCGCGCGGCTGCTGCGTGGCGGCGGCTTGCTGGTCGGCGCGGATCTCGTGAAGGACGAGCGCACGCTGCACGATGCGTACAACGATGCGCAGGGCGTGACCGCGCAATTCAACCTGAACCTGCTGGTGCGCGCGAACACCGAGCTCGGTGCGGATTTCAACGTCGACGCGTTCTCGCATTGCGCGTTCTACGACAGCGTGCGGCAGCGCATCGAGATGCATCTCGTCAGCGACATCGCGCAGACCGTGCACGTACGCGGCCACGCGTTCCGCTTCGATGCCGGCGAGCGCATCCACACCGAGAATTCGCACAAGTTCACGATCGACGGCTTCCACGCGATCGCGCGCCGCGCAGGATTCGCGCCCGATACCGTGTGGACCGACGCGGACAACCTGTTCAGCGTGCACTGGCTGCGCAGCGTCGACGATATCCGCGCGTGATGCGCGCTTGCGGACCGCTCGCATCAAGTGCGGGCAGTTCGCTTTCGGCGTATTCAGGCACGCGCCTGCGTGTGTCGATTGCGCGGGTTCGTGCCGAAAATCCCGTTTTTACCGGTCCGATGCACCGCTGCAACGGTGTTTGGAGTGCCGCCTCTTCCTTGTCCCGCAAGGCTTTGCGGGAACCCGTAAACGTCCGTTACCTGTCTCGCATACCCGTTTCACCTGTGTCAGCGTCCGGTGCCTAGACTCCGAACCGTATTCACATGACGCACGACACGTGCAGGGAGTTGCGAGATGAACAAGAAACTCATTCTCGGTGCAGTTCTCGGTGTAGCGGCGCTGGCAGCTTCGGGCGTCGCATCGGCCCACGTCGACCTGTCGGTCGGCATCGGTGTACCTGCCTATGCGGCGCCGGCGTCCGTCTACGTGGCGCCGCCTCCGCCCGTCATGTACGCGCCGGTCGGCTATCGCGACGACGGTTGGCGTGGCGACGGCTGGCGTCGGCGCGAATGGCGCGAACACGAATGGCGTCGCCATGAATGGCGCGAGCACGAGTGGCGCGATCGCGGCGGCTGGCGTGGCGGCCGCTGGGATTGAGCGAAGCGGCTCGACTTGATCGCCACACGAGGAGAATGAAAAGATGATGCCCATTCGACACATCAGGCTGGGTGCCACCGCGGCCATCGTTGCGCTTGCCACCATCGGCAGTGCGCACGCGGCGGGCTGCATGAAGGGCGCGGTGGTCGGCGGTGTGGCCGGCCACTATGCGGGGCACCACGCGGTCGTCGGCGCGGTTGGCGGCTGTATCGTCGGCCACCACATGGCGAAGAAGCAGGCGCAGGAGCAGGCCGCGCAACACAAGGCCGCCGCGCAGGGCATGCAGCCGGCGCAGTAAGCATCATCGTCACCGGGGCGGCGCTGCGGCGCCGCGCCCGCCTGCCTCGTTCCCCCGTCCACGCACGATCCGGATTGATCTGACGAATGCGCGCCGCACGTATCGTTACGATCATTTACAACGTCGCGTGGCGCGAATCTGGCGCGTTCATAGAATGCAGTCACACGAACGCGCTCCAGGGAGCACAAGATGAAACAGCAACGATATCTGTCCGTACTGATGGCCGCGCTACTCGCGCTCGGCACGGTGTCCGCGTATGCCGCAGCCGGCGGCAATGGCGGTGGAAACGGTGGTGGCGGCGGAGGTCACGGTGCAGGCGGCCTGGGCGGTAATGCAGGCGGCATGTCCGCCGGCCACATGAGCGGCCACGCGCTGAGCAACTCGAACGGCATGCACGCGGGCGACCGCGACAAGGGCCTGTCGCGCGCGGCCGACCGCTCCGACACGATCGCCGATCGCGCCGGCGCGCAGCCGGGCCGCGGTCACGCGCACGCACATGCGCATGGCCACACCACGCATGCGTCGACGTCCACGCATCGTTCGCATCACCACGCATTCGGCCGCACGCTTTAAGCGCAGCGTGCAAACGTGATGGAAGGGCGCTTCGGCGCCCTTTTTCCATGGCGGGAATGCAACGCGGCTGTCGCGCGAAAACATCGTGCCGACCCGATTTGCAACCAGCCGTAACCGCGCCTCAGACGGGCGCGCATACGGATCGCTTACACGCGGTTAACAAACGGGAATTCGGCGCGAGGCGCGCGCATCACGCGCGCGCCCGGCCGCGTCCGGAACGCCGATAAAAAAGGGCGGCTCACAACGCCGCCTTTCGTCTTATCGCCCGGCGCCCGCCAGCGGCGCCGCAGGTTCGAACAACGCGTCCGCCTGCCTGACGCGCACGAAGCGCGCCGCGCCGTCGCCGTCCACCAGCGCCCGGAAATGCGCTTCGCCGCACGCGAGCTTCGCGCGCTCGTGCTCGCTCGGCACGTGGCCGTCCGTATTCGGCGTATCGACGACGAAGTACAGCCGCTCGCCGCCGTCCTGTTCCGCGAGCACGGCCCAGTCCGGGTGATAGCTGCCGAGCGGCGTCTGCACGCGGAACCACGCGGGCAGCTTCGCGTACAGCTTCACGCCGTCGTGCGCCTCGAGCGCATCGGCGAACGCGCGCTCCGCGTCCGTCTCGCACACGACCGCCTCGTGGATCGACTTTTGCGCATCCGGCCGCAGGTTGCGCAGATAGCCGGTCAGCGCTTCGCTCTCGAACGATTCGAGCGCATGCACATGACGCTCGCCGAGCTTGTGATACGCGATGCCCGCGACGAGCGCAAGCCGCTTGCAGCGGTTGATCGCATCGGCCGCGACCGCGATGAACTGCTGCGGATTCACGCGGAAATCCTCGAGCCGGCCGCTGTCGGCCAGGATCGTCGCCAGCGAACGGCGCGTGAGCTGCGTGCGGTCCTGCAGCTCGGTGAGCAGGTCGGGCAACGGCAGCTCGCCTTCGTCGAGCAGCACCGTGCCGGCGCCGTCCACCTCGATCGCCTCGATGCCGGCCTTGCCGATGTCGATCTCGGCCTTGCGCCACTGCAGCCGTGCGCGCGCGATGTCCGGCGCGTCGTGCAGCGCGGCCGCGCAGTCACGCACGAGCTTCGCGTTGTCGAACTCGACGCGGTACACGGTGCGATGGCGGATGCGGTCCCACAGCGCGCGGAAATCCTCGCCGAACACGACGGCCTTGCCCGACGCATCGCGCCGCAGCGCGATCGCACGGCGCTCGTCCGCGTTGCGCACGGCGAAGCGGCCCGACAGCTTGCGCAGCGTCGCGACGATCGGTGCGCGCAGCATCTCGAACGCCTCCGGCAGCACCAGCGCGCTCTGGCGCAGCGCATCCTTCAGCCGGTCGAGCACCTTGCCCTGCGCATCGACGTAGCCTTGCGCGTGCAGGTGGTTCCACAGCACGCGCGACAGCTCGACGCCGAGCGCATGCGCGGGCCCGTCGCCTTCCTGCACGGGCAGCGCCGCGAACTGGTGTTCCTCGACGATGCCGAAACGGATGCCCGTATCGGCCTCGATTTCCTTCTGCAGGTTCTCCGCGAACGACTCGTAGCGCTCGGTCGCGATCACGGTGAGCGTATTCACGCCCGGATCGCGCACGCGTTCGCCGTCCTGGTCGACCGCGAGGCGCAGCCCGCGGCCGAGCGTCTGGCGGCGCTCGCGTTCGGTCTGGATGTCGCGCAGCGTGCAGATCTGGAACACGTTCGGGTTGTCCCAGCCTTCCTTCAGCGCCGAGTGCGAGAAGATGAACTTCAGCGGCGTGTCGAACGACAGCAGCGCTTCCTTCTCGCGCATGATGAGGCCGTACGCGCGCTCCGCGTTCTCGCGCGCCGCCGCGCTGCTTTCACTCGTGTCGGTCCAGCCGCCCTTGCGGTCGATCGAGAAGTAGCCGTTGTGCGCGCGCTCGACTTCGAGCGTCACGTCGACGCCGTCGAACAACGCGCGGTA
The DNA here is from genome assembly GCF_002223085.1 of Burkholderia sp. HI2714. Lineage (NCBI taxonomy): Bacteria > Pseudomonadati > Pseudomonadota > Betaproteobacteria > Burkholderiales > Burkholderiaceae > Burkholderia > Burkholderia sp. HI2714. The sequence continues at coordinate 8,104 of NZ_NKFM01000004.1, forward strand.
GGCCGGCACGCGCGCCGCGCGTGCATATTCCTCTTCGAAGATCAGCGCGTAGTCGCCCTTCACGGGCATGCCGTTCTCGTCATAGCGGCGGTAGCGCTCGACCGAGTCGACGAAGAACAGCGACAGCACCTTCACGCCGCGCTCGGCGAGGCGCAGCTCCTTGTCCAGATGCTCGCGGATCGTGCGGCGGATCATCTCGCGCTGCACGGCGAGCGTGTCGATGTCGCCGAACGCCTCGCCGAGCGACAGGAACGCCTCGCCTTCCGGATGGCGCAGCTCGACGTACTCGGCACCCTTCACCGCATGGACTTCACCGATCCGCAGCCCCGCGTACAGCGCGCGCTTGGTCAGGCGTTCGAGATCGTCGCCGTCGGTGGCGGTCACGATCTGGCGCTTCACGCCGGCCGTCGTCGCGACGTCGAGCTCGACGCGCGCGCTGATCGCGCCGCGCCGGTTCGACACGCCCACGAGCCGCACGTACGGCTTGTTGTGCGCATCCTCGACGATCGCCGACGCGATCTCGATCTGCTTGACCAGCTTGCGCTCGTACGCGTCGACCGCGTCGAGCCGGTACACCATGTGGTGACGGTCGACGTGCGTGGCCGAATAGCGCAGCGTGCAGAGCGGCGCCATCGCGGCGAGCGCTTCGCGGCCACGGCCTTCGAGCCCGCCGTCGACGCTTTGCGGCTCGTCGACGATCACGATCGGCCGCGTCGCGCGGATCAGGTCGATCGGCTTCTCGCCGCCGGTCTTCTCGCTGTCCTTGTAGAGGTTGTTGATTTCCTTCTTGTTGATCGCGGCCACCGTCATCACCATGATCTGGATCGCCGCGCTCGCCGCGAAGTGGCGCACCTGGCCGAGCTTCGCGGAGTCGTACAGGAAGTAGTCGTACGGCACGCCCGCGTACAGTGCGCGGAAGTGATCCTCGGTGATCGCGAGCGTCTTGTGCACGCCTTCCTTGATCGCGATCGACGGCACGACGATCACGAACTTCGTGAAGCCGTAGCGGCGGTTCAGCTCGAAGATCGTGCGCAGGTACACGTAGGTCTTGCCGGTGCCGGTCTCCATCTCGACGGTGAAGTCGCGCGAGCCGGGCAGGCCGGGCGGCGGCAGCCCGCCGCGCAGCTGCACGTCGGCGAGATTGCGCGCGAGCGCGTCGTCGGTCAGCGACAGCCGGTTGCCGACGCCCTGTTCCGACACCGCGAAGCCGAGCGAGCCCTGGGCGGCGGCCGTCGTGCCGGGCGCGGCGTTCGCGAGCACGCTGAAATCGCCGCGATACGATTCCTGGCCGCGAAACAGGTCGCAGACGGCGTCGATCGCCTCGCGCTGGTAGTCGAGATCCGCTTCGAAATGCAGCCGCATCACAGGCTCCGCACGCGCTTCACGCCGTGCTGTTCGAGCAGCGCGGCGAGATTGAGCTTCGCGACGTCGTCGACGAAGCCGCTGTCGCGGAACAGGCACGTGACGTCGTGCGTCGTGCCGGTCGCATCGAGCAGGTCGACGATGCCGTCGGCCAGCGGCCCCGCGTCGTCGCGCGCGATGCGCGCATCGAAGCACGCGACGATCGAGCGGCCGATCAGGTGCACGGTCTTGCCGGCCACCTGGTGATGCTCGACCGGCGTGCACAGGTCGAGGCCGAGCTTCAGCGTCAGCTCGGCGAGCAGGTCGTCCTCGGTGCGGCCGGTCTTCACGTGCTCGACGGACGCGAAGAGCGCGTGGTCGAAGTCGTCGCGGCGCGGGTCCCACTCGATCACGTTGGTCGTGTCGAGCCGGTACACGCGGAAGCCGAGGTCGCCATAGCTTTCCGGATAGTCGCGCGCGACCTGCTGCGCGGCGCGGCGCAGGCGTTCCTTCGTGATTTCGGCGAGCGTCAGCGGCTTCTTCAGCTTCCCGCAGAAATCGGCAGCGGCCGTCTGCGTCTTGTCGCGGCGGTCGAGCGCCTCGGGCAGTTGCACGAGGATGTAGCGGCGCGCGCCGCCGTCGGTCGCGTTCACCTGCATCACCGCGTGGCCGGTCGAGCCGGAGCCGGCGAAGCAGTCGAGCACGATGTCGTCGCCGCGCGTGCACCAGCCGATCACGGCCGCCGCGAAATCGACCGGCTTCGGCAGGTCGAACGGGATGCCGAGCGTCTTCAGCAACGCGTCGTCGGAGCCGGCGAACGGCAGCACCGACGGCACGTTCTCGTACATGTTCTCGTCGAGGTAGTAGATCCGCTGCGGCTGCGTGGTTTCATCCGGGCCGAATTCGATCTGGCCGCGCTCGATCAGCGCCTGCATCGTCGCGGGCGGGTTGCGCCAGCCGCGCGCCGGCATCGCGCACGGCTTGCCGGTGACCGGGTGGATCAGCGGCGTGAAATACTCGTCCGGCGCCTTCTTCTTGTTCGGCCACGCCATCGACACGAGGCGGTACACGCGGCCTTCCGGCGACAGCCGGTCGTACATCACTTCGCCGCCGGACAAGTTGGTCTGCGCCTTCATCCACGCGCGGTACGCCTTCTGCGCATCCTTCGGGTTGCCGCTGCGGTACACGGCGTCGTGCGCGGCGTCCAGCATGCGCTGCGCATTGCGTTTCGGGCGCTTGAGCGGCGCGCGCTCGAGCAGCGTCTCGGCGTTGCGCGCGAACAGCACCAGCGATTCGTGCTGGTACGCGACGCCGCGCGCGTCGCCCTTCGGGTTGCGCTTGTCCCATACGGCCACGCCGAGCTCGTTCTCCTCGCCGAAGATCTCGCGCAGCATCAGCACCAGCGCATGCACTTCATGCTCGTCGATGTGCACGGCGATCAGCCCTTCGTCGGACAGCAGCGCGTGCGCGAGCTTCAGGCGCGGATACATCATGTTCAGCCAGTCGGTGTGGAACCGGCCGTTCGCCTCGGTGTTGGTGCTGCGCTTCACGCCGCCCTGGGTCTGTCCGGTCATCGCCAGGTAGTGGCGGATGCTGTCGCTGAAGTCGTCCGGATAGACGAAATCGCTGCCCGTGTTGTACGGCGGGTCGATGTAGACGAGCTTCACCTTGCCCGCGTAGCTCTTGTGCAGCAGCTTCATCACGTCGAGGTTGTCGCCCTCGATCACGAGATGGCGCGTGTCGTCCCACGCGACGCTGTCGTCGGGGCAGGGCCGCAGCGTGCCGGTCGACGGCGTGAGCGCGGCCTGGCGCGCGCTGCGCTTGCCGTGCCAGTGGAAGCCGTAGCGCTCGTCGGCGTCGCCGACCGTGCGGTCGCCGACCAGCGCCTTCAGCACGTCGACGTCGACCGACGCGCCGTCCGGGCCTTCGGTCACGAGTTCGGGGAACAGCGCCTTCAGGCGCGCGACGTTGTCGGCGGTGAAATCCGTCGACATCGCCTGCGGGCTGGCCGCATCGAGTTTCTGCATCGTCTTTTCCATCGGAGCCCGGCCGCGCGCGCCAGGACGTCGGGCGTGCTCACGGCACCGGCGGCAATGGCCGCCCGGGCAAACCCGAAACGCTAGCGAGTCGGTCGGCGCAGGTCAAGCACCGATGTGAGGCGATCGTGCGGGCATCGGCCGCGATTGCCCGCCGGACGGGCCGCAAGCGGCTTCGAGCCGGTTGTCGCAGGGCCGGCCGGCGGATGCCTGGCGGGCGTCCCGGGCGCGCTTGGGAAAGGACGAAAAAAAGGGCACGGTCGGCGCCTGGCGCCGGCGTGCCCGCATGGAGAATCCCGGACGGAGGGTGCGGCGGGGCCCGTCGGGCCCCGTTTCAGGTCAGAAGCGCGTGCGGATGCCCGACGTCAGTTCGAGCTGGTTCTTCGCGCCGAACGTCGACGACACCGTGTAGCCGCCATGCAGCTTCATGTAGTCGCCGGCCAGGTACACCTCGGTGCGCTTGCTCAGGTGGTAGAACACCGACCCGTAGATCGTCTCCTTGAAGCCGTTGGCGACGCCGTTGGTCAGGCTGAACGCGCCGAGGTTCGCGTTCGGCGTGAAGCCGTCCGCGTTGTTCGCGGCGTTCTTGATCCGCATCTGCTGGTAGCCGAGCTCGTAGTCGAGCGCGCCCTTCGGCGCGATCTTCATCGACACCGTCCACGAATCGTCGTGACGCTGGCCGAGCGGGCCCTGGTCGCCGTTGTAGCGGAAGTAGCCGGCATTCAGGCGCACGATGTCGAACGTGTAGTTGCCGCCGACCGAGAACGTCTGGTTCCGGAAGCCGTTGTGGTTCACGTGGTTGTAGAAGCCCGACACGTTGAACGGCCCGCCGTTGTAGCCGAGCGCGGCCTGATACGCGGAGCCGGTCGCGAACGACGTCGAGTTGCTGAACTGGTAGCCGGCGCTCGCGAAGATGCCGTTGCTGAACAGCTTCTTCCACGCGACGCCGTTGTTGTAGCGCGTGCCGGTCGGGCCGGCCGCGTAGAAGATCATCTGCTTGAAGTTGTTCGAGTTGGTCCAGCCGCCTTCCTCGGTCGTCAGCTTCGCGGAACCGTACGCGTCGCCGTAGATCGTCGCCGCGTCGCGCGCGATCGTGTTCTGGAAGCCGGCCGTCAGCTTGCCGAAGCGCTCGTCCTCGACGCCCACCCACGCGTCGCGGTCGAAGATCTGGCCTTCGTCTTCCATCTGGCCGTTCGCGACGACGAATTCGCTTTCGAGGCGGAAGATGATCTTCGTGCCGCCGCCGATGTCTTCAGCGCCGCGCAGGCCCCAGCGGCTGCCGCTGAACCACGGTTCGCCTTCGTTGCCCATCCCGATCACGTGTTTGCCGTTCGCGTCGGCGTGGGTCCGGTAGGTCGGAAAGCTCAGGTCCATCAGGCCGTAGAGCTGCACGCTCGACTGCGCATGCGCCTGGGTACCGGCGCACAGGCCAGCCGCCGCGATGGAAAGGGCAAGGGTTTTTCGTTTCAAGATCGTCTCCTCCGAGCTGCCGCATTGGAATCTGGTCGTTGGCAGTACGCAATGTATGCCGACTCTTGCCGGCCACAGCGAGAGGGCCGACGCGTAGCATCGTAGAGGGGGCAATCCTTCACGACGCTTTCCCGGAGGAAAGAATCGGATCGGTGAAAACACCGAACGCGCAATAATCGCGGATCGGGCAGGCGGGTGGAAGCAGGCAAGCCGGGAGCGCCGGCATGCATTGATGACGTTTCGTGCTGCGAATCGGTATTCAGGGCTCGCAGTGGGGCCCGTCAGTCCTGCGTGCTCTTCATGCGCAGGATGTAACCCAGCCCGCGCAGCGTGATGATCTCGGCCGTGCTGCCCGCGAGATGCTTGCGCAGCCGGTGGATGTAGATGTCGATCGCATCGGCGCTCGGCTCGTCGTCGAGCGCGAACACGCTGTCCATCAGGCGGGCCTTCGACACCGTCTTGTTCTGCTGCAGCATCAGCGTTTCGAGGATCGCGTGCTCGCGGCGGCGCAGTGCAAGCACCGTTTCGCCGCAGCGGAATTCGCGCGTGCCGAATGCGTAGACGAGATCGCCGCACACGAGCTGCGTCGTGCCAACGCCGGCCTGCCGGCGGATCAGCGCGCGAATCCGCGCAACCAGCTCGCGCGATTCGAACGGCTTCACGACGTAGTCGTCAGCGCCCGCGCCGAAGCAGTCGACCTTGTCGTCGACCGAGCCGTGCGCGGTCAGCATCAGCACCGGCACGTTGTCGTTGCGGCGCCGCAGCCGCGCGAGCACTTCCTTGCCGCTGATGCCGGGCAGCCGCATGTCGAGCAGCACCGCGTCGTAGCGCTCGGTCTTCAGCACCGTGTCGGCGCGCTCGCCGTCGCCGACGGCATCGACCGCGAAATCCTCGCCGCGCAGCAGGTTCACGATCCAGTGTGCGAGCTCGGCGTTGTCTTCGACCAGCAAAAGTTTCATGACGGCGTTCTCTTCAATCGAAAGCGGGCAACCGCACGGTTACGACGATACCGCGATTGCCGGCCCCCGGCGCAAGCGACGCGCTGCCGCCGTGCGCCTGCGCGATCTCGCGGACGATCGCGAGCCCGAGGCCCGAGCCTTCGGTGTCGGCCGACACGCGGTAGAACCGCTTGAACACGTGCGGCCGCGCTTCGGCCGGGATGCCGGGGCCGTTGTCGACCACGTCGAGCACGACCGCGTCGCCGTCGCGGCGGGCGCAGACCGTCACGCAGCCGCCCGGCTGCGTGTAGCGCACGGCGTTGTCGACGAGGTTCATCACCAGCGCGGTCAGCAGGCTGTCGCTGCCGGCGACGTCGAGCCGTTCGCCGAGATCGGCGCCGAGATCGATATTGCGCCGCTGCGCGAGCACGATCGTCTCTTCCAGCACGCTCGACACCACGGCCGCGAGATCGACGCGATGCGTGAGCAGCGTCGACGGCGTCGCTTCCGCATGCGCGAGCAGCAGCAGCTTGTCGGTCACGTCGGCCATCTTGCGGCTGCTGCGCTGCATGCTGTCGAGCACCGACGCGAGTTCACGATCGTCGTTGCCGCGCTGCTGTGCGTACTGGATCTGCGTATCGAGCACCGCGATCGGCGTGCGCAGCTGATGCGCGGCATCCGCGATGAAGCGGCGCTGCGTGGCCGTATGCGTGTTCAGCCGCGCGATGCACTGGTTGATCGCGTCGACGATCGGCCGCAACTCGTGCTGCAGCCGCTCGGGGCGGATCGGCTCCAGCTCCATCGGCCCGCGGTCGGCCACGTCGTCCTTCAGCTTCATCAGCGGGCGCAGCTCGAGGGTGAGGCCGAGATAGACGAGCACCACCGCGAGCACCAGCATCAGCGACAGGCGCACGAGCTGCGGTCGCCAGATCGTCGCGACCATCGCGCCGTACGAACGCGTCGTCTTCGCGACGACCACCGTCACCGTCTCGATCTGCCCCTCGTCGTACAGCTGGCGATCGTAGGCCACCGCGCGCAGCGGCACGCCGTCGAGCGACGTGTCGTACAGCGTCGGCTCGACGCCGTGCCGCGCGGGCAGGTCGAGCGCAGGATTGCCGGCGAGCAGGCCGCCGTGGCCATCGATCACCTTGTAGAACACCGAGTCGCGTGACGGCGATTCGAAGATCTCCAGCGCGGCGGGCGGCACGTCGGCCGCCGGCCGCCCGTTGCGCCATTCGACGTCCTCGCCGATCGTGCGCGCGGACGCGACGAGCGCGCTGTCCTGCACGAGCGCGGCCGTGGTCCGCGCGGTGTCGTACGACATCGCGCCGGCGATCAGCACGAACACCGCGAGCGGCAGCAGCAGCCACCACAGCAGCCGCCCGCGCAGGCTGTGCGCCATCCTGTTGCGCTCCTTCTCCGAAATGCCGAACCGCGCCGGGGTCGCCGGCGCGGTCGGAGGTGTCATGTCAGGCGCCGGCCGGCGGCGTTCAGAACGCCGCGGGGCGCCACTTCAGCAGCCGCTTCTCGATCCGCGTCAGCAGATAGTCGGCGGCCAGCGCGACCACGGCCAGCACGATCATCGCCGCGAACACGCCGCTCGCGTTGAACGCGCCCTGGGCGGTGGAGATTAGCAGGCCGATGCCCTGTTTGGAACCCAGGAATTCGCCGACCACCGCACCGACCAGCGCGAAGCCGAAGCTCACATGCAGGCTGGCGAGAATCCAGCTCAGCGCGGACGGAATCACGACCGACGTGGTGATCTGCCGGCGCGACGCGCCGAGGATCTGCGCGTTCGCGATCAGGTAGCGGTCGGCTTCGCGCACGCCCTGGAACGCGTTGCCGAACACGACGAAGAACACCATCACGACGGCCAGCGCGATCTTCGACGCCATCCCGAGGCCGAGCGCGATCACGAACACCGAGCCGAGCACGACGCGCGGAATCGAGTTCGCGATCTGGATGTACAGGCCGAACACGTCGGCCATCAGCTTGTTGCGGCCGAGCACGATCCCGCAGATCACGCCGGCGACCGAGCCGATCAGGAAGCCGATCGTGGTTTCCTCGAGCGTGACCCACACCTGCGTGAGCAGCGGGCCTTGCGACGTGCCGTTCACGAACCAGTCCTGGATCTGCGCGAAGATCAGCGTCGGTTGCGAGAAGAAGAACGGATCGATCCACTTCAGCCGTGCGGCGAGTTCCCACCCGCCCAGCACGATCACGAGTACGGCGATCCGCAGGCCGATGATCAGTTGCCGGCGGCGGCGCAGGCGGGTTTGAGCGGCGCGCGACTCGTCCTCGAGCGTCGTCGCCGGAAGGGCGGTGGGGGGAAGCGTCATGTCGGTCATGCTCCTGTCCTTGCTGTTTCTTGCCTTGAGCGTATGCGTCAGCCGATCTGCACTTCTTCGCGCAGGTCGTGCCAGATGTCCTTGGAAATTTCGATGAAGCGTGTGTGGTAGCGGATCTCGGACGTGACGCGCGGACGCGGCAGGTCGATCTCGTACACGCGCTTGAGCGTGGCGGGCCGTGCGGTCAGCACGAACACGCGGTCGGCGAGCGCGATCGCCTCTTCCAGATCGTGCGTGACGAACACGACCGAGCCCTTGTTCGCGGACCAGAGCTGCAGCAGCTCGTCCTGCATCAGCGTGCGCGTCTGCATGTCGAGCGCGGAGAACGGCTCGTCCATCAGCAGGATTTCCGGCTGGTTGATGAAGGTCTGCGCGAGCGCGACGCGCTTCCTCATCCCGCCGGAGAGTTGATGCGGGTAGTGCTTCGTGAACTTGTCGAGGCCGACCTTGCGGATCCATTCCTCGGCCTGCGTGTACGCGACGTCCTTCGAGCGGCCGCGAAACAGCGGGCCCGCCGCGACGTTGTCGATCACGTTGCGCCACGGGAACACCGCGTCGGCCTGGAACACGAAGCCGATGCGCGGGTCGATCCCGTCGACCGGGCGGCCCATCACGCGGACTTCGCCCGACGCGGGCTTGAGCAGCCCGGTGATCAGGTTCAGCGTGGTCGACTTGCCGCAGCCGGTCGGGCCGACGATCGCGATGAACTCGCCGCGCGCGACGCTCATGCTGAAGTCGCGCAGCGCGACGGTGGCCTTGCCTTCCGGCGAAATGAAGCGGCACGACACATTGCGAAACTCGATCGCCGGTGTGCTCGGGGAAACTGCCTGATTCATCGCATTGATCCTGCGGGTGAGGAGAGCGTCGCAGCGTGGCGGCGCCGGGCCGGTCAACCGGGCCGGAACGGGGAGCGCACGGCGGCGGGATCGCCGCCGCCGGCGCGACTGCCGAGTTCGATTACTTCGCGTTCACGAAATCGTTCGTGTAGGTGCGCGCCAGGTCGATGTGCTTGCCCTTCACCGACGGGTTGAACGCCGACAACACCTTCAGCACGGTCGCCGGGCCGTCGGCCGGCATCTTGCCGTCGGCGGTGTACATCGGCAGCGACGCCTTCAGCGCGCTCACGTACAGCGCCTTGTCCTTCTGGTAGTCGGCCGGCATCTTCGCGGCGATCTCGTCGGCGCTGTGCGTGTGGATGAACTGCATCGTCTTCGCGAACGCGTGCGCGAGCTTGGTCGCCTGATCCTTGTGCGCGTCGGCCCACGCCGACTGCACGTACAGGCTCGCGGCCGGGTAGGTGCCGCCGAGCGCCGCGCGCGTGCCTTCCAGCGTGCGCAGGTCGACCAGCACCTTCGCGTCGCCCATCTTCTCGAGCGCGGACACCGTCGGCTCGGTCGTCATGCCTGCGTCGATACGGCCCTGCTTGATCGCGGCGATGAAGCTCGCGTCGGCGCCGACCGGCAGCATCGTGTACTGGGTCGACTGCACGCCGTGCTGGAGCGCGAGGTATTGGGTGAGGAAGCTCGTCGACGAGCCGAGGCCCGTCACGCCGAGCGTCTTGCCTTTCGAATCGGCCATCGACTTGAAGGTCGGCGCGGCCTTGGTCGACACCATCTCGACTTCGCCCGGCACCTGGCAGAGCACGGCGATCGCCTTCACGTCCTTGCCCTTGCTCTGCAGGTCGACCGTGTGGTCGTAGAAGCCGACTACGCCCTGCACGGCGCCTGCCAGCAGCTCGTTCTCGGCGTCGACGCCGGCCGGCTGCGACAGCAGCTCGACGTCGAGCCCTTCGGCCTTGAAGTTGCCGAGCTCCTGCGTGAGCCGCGCGGGCAGGTAGATCAGCTTCGCGATCCCGCCGACCATGATCGTGATCTTGCCGCCGTCGTCGGCGAAAGCGGGTTGAGCGGCGAGCGCGCAGCTGAGGCTGGCTGCAACGGCGAGGGTGCGCAGGATGGGTCGCATCGGGATCGTCTCCTTCGTTGTATTCGTATGGCGCGATGCTTGCTGCATCGTCCTGACGAGTATAGGGACGCGAAACCTTCTGCAACCTTTCGCGGGTTAGCGGTTCCTTTAGGGGTTTTCCAGCAACGGAGACGCGGAACGGGGGGCGACAGTGGCCGAAGCGGGTCGAAAGGAGCGGGCAGGGCGCCTACCGCCACCCGGTCAGCACGCGGCCCATCGCGTCGAGCCCCATGTCGAACAGGTGCGCCACGAACGGCACGAGGTTCGGGATCATCAGCTGCACGAGCAACAGCCCGACGAGCATCGTGACGGGAAAGCCGACCTGGAACACGCCGATCTGCGGCGCCGCGCGGTTCAGGATGCCGAGCGCGAGGTTCGCGATCAGGAGCGCCGCGACCACCGGCAGCGCGAGCAGCAGCCCCATCTCGAACACCGTCGTGCCGAACGACGCGAGCGTGCGCCAGCCGGGCGCGTGCAGCAGGTCGGCCGACACCGGCAGCGACTGGAACGACGCGGCGAGCGCGGCGAACACCTGCAGGTGGCCGTCCACCGCGAGGAACGCGAGCATCGCGACCGCGTTCAGGAAGCGGCCCATCGCGGGCGTCGCGCCGCTCGTGTGCGGATCGAAGAAGGTGGCGAAGCCGAGCCCCATCGACAGCCCGATGAAGTCGCCGGCCGCCTCGACGGCCGCGAACACGATCTGCATCGTGAAGCCCATCGCGGCGCCGATCAGGAACTGCGTGACGAGGATCCAGATGCCCTGCGCGGAGAACACGGTGACGTCCGGCATCGCGCCGAGCGTAGGCGCCACGACCAGCGCCATGAACGCGGCGAGGCCGATCTTCACGCGTACGGGCACCGCCGCATGGCCGACGACGGGCGCGGTCGCGACGAGCGCGAGCATCCGCACGAACGGCCACAGGAACGCCGTGAGCCAGCCGTTGAGCTGCGCGTAGGTAACCGAGAACATCGCCGCCGGGTGGTGCGCGCGGCTCAGCCGACGCCGAGCGTCGCGACGTGCAGCAGCGTCTGCCGCAGGTAGTCGAGCATCGTCGTCATCATCCACGGGCCGGCGATCACGAGTGTCGCGGCCACCGCGAGCAGCTTCGGGATGAACGACAGCGTCGCTTCGTTGATCTGCGTCGCGGCCTGGAACAGGCTCACGACGAGGCCGACCGCGAGCGCGACCAGCAGCAGCGGGGCCGCGAGCAGCAGGCCGACCATCATCGCGTGGTGCGCGAGCGTCATCACTTGTTCGGGCGTCATCGTGCGTGTTCCTCCGCGGCTTACGTGAAGCTCTGCGCGAGCGAGCCGATCAGCAGCTGCCAGCCGTCGACCAGCACGAACAGCATCAGCTTGAACGGCAGCGACACGGTGGACGGCGACACCATCATCATCCCCATCGACATCAGCACGCTCGCGACGACCATGTCGATGATCAGGAACGGGATGAAAACCGTGAAGCCGATCTGGAAGCCGGTCTTCAGCTCGCTCGTGACGAACGCCGGCACCAGCAGCGACAGCGGCACGTCTTCGGGCCCCTGCATCGGCGCGGCCTTCGAGATCTTCGCGAACAACGCGAGATCGGTCTCGCGGGTCTGCTTCAGCATGAAGGTCTTGAACGGCGCGACGCCGCGCTGCACGGCCTGCTCCATCGGCATCGAGCCGTCGGAGAACGGCTTGTAGCCGTCGTTGTACGCACGGTCGAGCACCGGCGACATCACGAAAAAGGTGAGGAACATCGCGAGGCCGACGAGCACCTGGTTCGGCGGCGTCGTCGCGGTGCCGAGCGCCTGGCGCAGCAGCGACAGCACGATGATGATGCGCGTGAAGCTCGTCATCATCAGCAGCATCGCCGGCAGGAACGACAGCATCGTGAGCAGCAGCATCGTCTGCACGCTCAGCGAATACGTGGTGCCGCCGTGCGGGCCCGGGCTCGCGTTGAACGCGGGCAGGCCGTTCGCCTGCGCACAGGCGAGCGCGGGCGCGAGGCAGAGGATCAGCACGGGCGCGAAGCGCGCCGCGCGATGCAGGAATGCGTGTTTCATCGGAATGCGGAGACGGAAAGAGGGCACGGCGCCATGTCAGCGGTCCTTGCCGCGACCGAGGCGTTTCGCGGCTTCGCCCGCGAGCGCGTCGCGAAACCGTGAGCCGAACGTGCCGGGCAGGCTGCCGTCGGACGGGGCGGCGCCGGCGGGTGCGTCAGCGGAAACCGGGGCCGCCGCCGAGCCGGCCGGCAGCGTATGCAGCAATCGCACGTTGCCCGGCGCGACGCCGAGCACGAGCCAGGTGTCGCCGATCTCGACGATCGTCGCGCTTTCCTTCGCACCGAGCCCGACGCTCGACACGACCTTCAGCGGGCCGCCGCGCCGCGCGGGCTGGAAGCCGAAGCGGCGTGCGAGCCATGCGCACGCGAACACGAGGCCGATCACGACCGCGAGCCCGACCAGCGTCTGCAGCACCGCGCCGATACCGAGCGACGGCGCGGCCGAACCGACCATCACGCTCGACGCGATCGAACCGGGGTGGTTCACCGCGTTCATGTCGGCGGCGCCGGCCGATGCGCAGGCGAGCGATACGGCGACGGCAAGCGTCACCGCCGCAATCGCGCTGCACACGCGGCGGCCAGGCTTCACGACGTTCACCGATTCAGCTTCCGGATACGTTCGGCCGGCGTGATGATGTCGGTCAGGCGAATACCGAACTTGTCGTTGACGACCACGACCTCGCCCTGTGCGATCAGGCAGCCGTTCACGAGCACGTCCATCGGTTCGCCGGCCATGCCGTCCAGCTCGACGACCGAACCCTGCGCGAGCTGCAGCAGGTTGCGGATCGCGATCTTCGTGCGGCCGAGCTCCACGGTCATCTTGACCGGGATGTCGAGGATCATCTCGATGTCGTTGTGCGTCGTGTTTGCCGCGGCCTTCGACAGCGGCTGGAACACGCCGGCGCCGGTCGCACCGGCCGGCACCGGCTGCTCGTTCTGCTCGGCGAGCGCGGCCGCCCAGTCGTCCATGCCCGGATCTTCTTCCGCCGCGGCCGGTGCCGCCTGCGCGGCGGCGGCCGATGCCGCGAGGGCCGCGTCGGCCATTGCTTGTGCGTCGTCCTCGGGCGTCTGGTTCAGCTCACTCATATCCACCTTCCTTCATCGAATCGCCCGCGCTGATCATCTTCTGCACGCGCAACGCATATTGACCATTGAAAATTCCGTAGCCGCATTCCATCACCGGCACGCCGTCGACCTTCGCGGTGATCGTGTCCTCGATCTCCAGCGGCAGCACGTCGCCCGCGCGCAGGTTCAGGATCTTCTCGAAGTTCGACGAGATCTCGGCGAGGTTCGCGGTCAGCTCGACCTCGGCGGACTGCACCTGCTGCGACAGCACGCGCACCCAGCGGCGGTCGACTTCGAGCGCCTCGCCCTGGATCGGCGACGCGAGCACGTCGCGGATCGGCTCGACCATCGAGTACGGCATGCAGATGTGCAGCGTGCCGCCCGTCGGCCCGAACTCGATCGAGAACTGCGTGACGATGACGATCTCGTTCGGCGTCGCGACGTTCGCGAATTGCGTGTGCATTTCCGAGCGCACGAACTCGAACTGCAGCGGCCGCACGCTCTTCCACGCGGTCGTGTAGTGCTCGAACACGAGGTTCAGCAGCTTGCCGATGATCCGCTGCTCGGTGGCCGTGAAGTCGCGGCCTTCGACGCGCGTGTGAAAGCGCCCGTCGCCGCCGAACAGGTTGTCGACGACGAAGAACACGAGGTTCGGGTCGAACACGAACAGCGACGTGCCGCGCAGCGGCTTCACGTGCACCAGGTTCAGATTCGTCGGGATCGGCAGGTTGCGGGTGAACTCGCTGTACTTCTGCACCTTCACCTGGCTGACGGAGATTTCTGCCGTGCGCCGCATGAAGTTGAAGATGCCGATCCGCAGCAGGCGCGCGAAGCGGTCGTTGATGATCTCGAGGCCGGGCATCCGGCCGCGGACGATCCGCTCCTGCGTCGCAATGTTGTAGGGGCGGACGCCCGATGTGTCGCGCTGCTCGTCGACTGAATCGGCTTCGCCCGTGACGCCCTTGAGGAGGGCATCGACCTCCTCCTGGGACATGAACTCCTGGTGACCCATACGCGCTCCTTTCGCGGCCGCGTTACTGGACGACGAACTCGGTGAACAGCACGTCGTCAACCTTCGCGCGCTGGTTGCCCGGCTGCGTCGGCTGCTCGACCAGCTCCCGCAGTTCCTTCGCGAGCGAATGCTTGCCGTCCGGCGTCGCGAGATCCTCGGGATGCTTGTTCGACAGCGCGAGCAGGATCCGGCTGCGGATTTCCGGCATCCGCGCGGTCAGTTGCTCCTGCGCCTTCGGGTCGGTGAGCTTCAGCGACAGGCCGACGCGCAGGTAATGCTGCGCGCCGTCGTCGGACTGCAGGTTCACGGTCAGCGGGTCGAGCGGGAAGAACACCGGCGCGGCCAGCGGTGCCGGCTCGGCGGGCGCGCTCGCATGGCCGACGCCTTGCTTGCTCAGGAACACGTACATGCCGCCGGCTGCGGCAGCTGCCGCGCCCAGCGCGATGACGGCGATGAGCGCGATGCGCTTGAACTTGCCGGAGGAAGCCGGCTTGTCGGCGGTCGGGTTTGCGGTCGTGGAGGCCATGTGAATGCGTGCGTGATGTCTCGTAGCATGCATTGTTCGGCATCCGGGCCGAGGCCGATGGGCGGAAAAGAGGGGGGATTTGCGGCTATCTCAGCCGATTGTCGGCCGGGTGTCGGCTCGATGCAGGGTAAGTGGGGGCGGAAAGGGCCGCCGGAGCGCGTGTGGTGGGGCGTGAGCGCCGTACCACACGCGCGGAGCCTGCCGCGCCGATGGCGGCAGGCACGATCGCGCCAGGCTGGGCCGGCGCCTGGCGGGCGGCCGCCGCCCGGTCAGATCGGCAGCAGCGTCAGGAGCGGCGCGATGAGCACCATCGCGACGCCCGCGATCATCATCGTCAGGCTCGACACGACGCCTTCCTCGCTGCCGATCTCGCGCGCCTTCGCGGTGCCCACGCCGTGGGCGGCCGCGCCGAACAGCGCGCCGCGCGCGAGCCGCGTGCGCATCGGCACCAGCGCGAGTACCAGCTCGCCGAGCAGCATCCCGCAAATGCCGGTCGCGATCACGAACAGCGCGGTGAGATCCTTCGGCGCGTGGATCTTGTCCGACACGGCGAGCGCGAACGGCGTCGACACCGAGCGCGTCATCAGCGAGCGCTGCAGCTCGGGCGACAGGTGCAGCAGCTTCGCGAGCAGCAGCGACCCGCACACGCCCGCGCTGATCCCGACCGCGACGCCGACCGACAGCGACAGCCAGTGGCGGCGGATCAGGTCGCGATAGTCGTAGATCGGCACCGCGAAGGCGATCGTCGCCGGGCCGAGCAGCCACATCAGCCAGCGCGTGTCGTGGAAGTAGACCGAATACGGGATGCCGGTCAGCAGGACGAGCAGCACCAGCACGCCCGGCACGAACACGAGCGGCGAGAACAGCAGCGTCTTCTTGTACGCGTAGAGCCGCTTCGACGCGAAATACAGCACGACCGTCAACACGAAGCAGCCGAACGAGATCGCGGTGTTCGCCTGGTCGGCGGACAGGTTCGACAATGCGGCAAGCATGACAGGCTCCGGCTCAGTGGGCGGACGCGGCGGTGAGGCGCGTGCGGCGGCGTTCGGCGAACACGCGCTGCGCGGCGAGCCGGCGCTCGAGTTTCGCGGCGAGGTCGACCGCAACGGCCACCGCGACCATCACGAACGCGGTGCCGGCGAGCATCACCAGCGCGATGCGCCAGCCGTCCTCGCGGAACAGCCCGCCGTACTGCACGGCCGCGACGGCGGCCGGCACGAAGAACAGCAGCATGTCGGACAGCAGCCAGTTCGCGCCGTCCTTCACCCAGGCGGGCGCGACGCGGCCCGAGAACAGCAGCACGAGGAGCACCGCGAGGCCGATCACACCGGACGGAATCGGCAGCCCGATCTTGCGCACGGCCCAGTCGACCGCCATCCACAGCGCACCGAGCGCGGCGGCCTGCAGCGCGATCCGGCCCGTGCGGGCCAGGCTGCCCGAAGCGGCGGGGCGGGCGGCGAGTGCGGCGGTCGGCTTGGTCATGGCGGGCTCCCTGCAGATATTCCGTTGATGATGGGAGTATAGGGTTTCCCCTAACCATAAATAAAATGACTTGTCTCTATCCTTGTCATTCCAATTCGGAATTCGTTTTTTGATCGCCGCACCACTTTGGGGAGTCATCGATGGAATTGCGCGCGTTGCGGTACTTCGTCGAGGTGGTTCGCCAGCAGAGTTTCACGGCGGCCGCCGACAAGCTGTTCGTGACCCAGCCGACCATCAGCAAGATGGTGAAGGCGCTCGAGGACGAGATCGGTTCGCCGCTGCTGCTGCGCGACGGGCGGCAGATGGTGCTGACCGACGCGGGGCGGATCGTGTTCCAGCGCGGCCAGGACGTGCTCGCCGCGCAGGCGCAGCTGCAGTCGGAGCTGAACGATCTCGGCACGCTCGGGCGCGGCGAGCTGACGATCGGGATCCCGCCGCTCGGCGGCTCGCTGTTCACGCCGATCATCGCCGCGTACAAGCAGCGCTATCCGAACATCGAGCTGAAGCTGTTCGAGCAGGGCGCGCGGATGATCGAGGCGGCGCTGACGTCGGGTGAACTGGAGCTGGGCGGGCTGCTGGAGCCGGTCGATCCCGGCACCTTCGAGCGGCTGCCGATGGTGCGCGCGCCGCTGTGGCTCGTCGCGCCGCGCGAATCGCGTTGGGAGGATCACGCGGCCGTGCCGCTCGCGGATCTCGCGCGCGAGTCGTTCGTGTTCTACGCGGAGAGCCTCGCGCTGCACGACGCGGTGCTAGACGCGTGCCGGCAGGTCGGCTTCACGCCGTCGATCGTGAGCCGCAGCGGCCACTGGGATTTCATGGCCGCGCTCGTGCACGCGGGGGTCGGCATCGCGCTGCTGCCCGAACCCTATTGCCGGCGGCTCGACGCGGGCCAGTTCACGTGCCGGCCGATCATCGAGCCGGAGATCACGTGGGCGATCGCGCTCGGCTGGTTGAAGAAGGGGTATCTGTCGCACGCGGCGCGCGCGTGGCTCGAAGTGGCGCGGGCGACGCTGCCGCTCGCGCCGGCCGACGATCTGGCGTTCGGTGGGTTGCGGGCGAGGGGGTGACGCCCGCCGAGGCGGGCGGTCAAGCAAACGAGGCGGGCGCAACAGCCGCCCGCCGCGCGGTCAATGCCCCATCGCCGGCCCCGCCCCCTTCCTCGGTTTCGTGACCCACACGAGCGCCGCGAGCGCGCCGAACATGAACGCCGACAGCAGGAAGAAATCGTTGGTCGCCATCATGAAGCCCTGCTGCGTGACGAGCTGGTTGAGCTGCGCATTGGCCGTCTGGCCGACGATGCCGAGCTGCGACAGCGCACCCTGATAGTCGGTCGTGCTCTGCGCATACACGCTCACCGATTCCGACAGCCGCGCGTGGTGGTAGATCGCGTCGTTCTCCCAGAACGTCGAACTCGCCGCGGTGCCGATCGCGCCGGACAGCGTGCGCAGGAAGTTCGACAGCCCCGACGCACTCGCGAGCCGGTCGTCGGAAATGCTCGACAGCGTGATCGTCGTCATCGGCACGAAGAAGCACGCGACGCCGATCCCCTGCACGAGCCGCGGCAGGATCACATGGTTGAACGGCACGTCGAGCGTGAACGTCGAGTTCCAGATCGACACGCCGGCGAACACGATGAACGCGAAGCTCGCGACCATCCGCAGGTCGAGCCGGTGCATGTTGCGGCCGATCAGCGGCGACAGCACGAGCGCGAGCAGCCCGACCGGCGCGGTCGCGAGGCCGGCCTTGCCCGCCGTGTAGCCCATCACCGTCTGCAGCCACAGCGGAAAGATCACGACCGAGCCGAAGAACGCCATGAAGCCGAACGAGATGATCATCGCGCCGAGCGCGAAGTTGCGGTCCTTGAACAGCGACAGGTCGACCACCGGCTCCTTCTCGGTCGCCTCCCACACGAGCATGAACGCGAGCGACACGACCGCGATCAGCGCGAGCGCGACGATGAACGTCGAGTTGAACCAGTCGCGGTCCTTGCCGAGGTCGAGCATCATCTGCAGGCACGACACGCCGATCACG
The DNA here is from genome assembly GCF_002223085.1 of Burkholderia sp. HI2714. Classification (NCBI taxonomy): domain Bacteria; kingdom Pseudomonadati; phylum Pseudomonadota; class Betaproteobacteria; order Burkholderiales; family Burkholderiaceae; genus Burkholderia; species Burkholderia sp. HI2714. The sequence goes on from NZ_NKFM01000004.1 coordinate 26,362, forward strand.
AGCAGCGCCAGGCCGACCGCGTCGATGCGCTGCTTCGACGTCTTCGTCTCGCGGCCGCGCAGCAGGAAATACGCGCAGGTCGCCGAGAAGATGCCGATCGGCAGGTTGATGTAGAAGATCCACGGCCACGTGTAGTTGTCGCTGATCCAGCCGCCCAGCAACGGGCCGAAGATCGGTGCGACGATCACCGTCATCGCCCATAGCCCGAGCGCGAGCCCGCGCTTCGCGGGCGGGTAGCTGCGCATCAGGATCGTCTGCGACAGCGGCACCATCGGCCCCGAAACGAGGCCCTGCAGCAGCCGGAACGTGATCAGCGTCTCGAAGTTGCTCGCGAGGCCGCACAGCGCCGACGCGACCGTGAACGCGAGCACCGACAGCGTGAACAGCCGCACCTCGCCGACCCGCCGCGCGAGCCAGCCGGTGAGCGGCACCGCGATCGCGGACGCCACCGAGTACGACGAGATCACCCAGGTGCCTTCGCTCGTCGCGACGCCGAGGCTGCCGGAAATGGTCGGCACCGCGACGTTCGCGATCGACGTGTCGAGCACTTCCATGAAGGTGCCGAGCGCGAGCCCGACCGTGAGCAGCGCGAGTGCGCCGCCGGACAGCGGCGCGGGTTCGGCGGCGGCGGATGCCGTGGTGGCGGACATCGGAATCTCCTAGACGCGGCGCGCGCGACGCGCCGGCACAACGCACGGGTGTGCGCCGCAGCGCAACCCGGCCGGGTGGAACGAATCAACGGAAAAAGGGAGCGCGTGCCCTGTCATCTTCTGCCCAGACAGATAAATAAGCGAGTGTTTAACCTAGACATAGAGCCTCCGCGCACATCAGCTGTCCGCTTCGTCGTCGGGTTTCGGGCAACCGGTCGAGCCGGGACCGTTGGCGATGAAGCGTTGCAGCAGGCCGGTGAGCGTCACGAGCTCGTCGGCCGAGAAGCCGTCGAGCTGCGCGTTGAGCGCGGTCGCGATCAGCGACGGCAGCGCACGCGCGGCTTCAGCGCCGCGTTCGGTCAGCGTCAGCTCGATCATCCGACGGTCCTGCTCGCTGCGCGAGCGCGCGACCAGCCCCTTGCGTTCGAGCCGGTCGAGCATCCGCGTCATCGACCCGCTGTCGTACGACATCTTGCGGGACAGCTCGAACGGCGTGCGCGCGTAGCCGCGCGACAACAGCAGGATCACGCCGATCTGCTGCGCGGTGAGGTCGAGCGGCTCGAGCGCACGGTCCATCCGCTCGACGAGCGCCTGCTTCGCCTTCGACAGGTAATAGCCGAGGCTCGTTTCCAGCGCGATGTTCTCGGGATCGTAGAGGCCGCCGGTCATGCGATTGCGCACGCAGCAATAGTGCGTTTCAGATTTAAACGCGCCCAGTATCTTGAAAAATGATTGCTTAGTCAATATTATTTGAGGCAACCAGTTACGACGTGCATGTTGCACTGCCGGAGACTATGTTCTGACCGATGCGCCCGCGCTGCGGGCACCCCGAGGATGTTCGCGATGCTGTTCCTGAAAAATGCCGCCGGCGCGCTGCGCCGCAACCTGACCGATACCGCTCATCATGCGTTTTCCGGGCCGCACCGCGGCTGGAAGATCGCGCTGTACGTGACGATGCTGGTGGTACCGGGCGGCTCGCTCGCGGCGCTCGGGTTCGCATGGTTCGATCATCGCCGGCAGCGCAACGCGAAAGACGGCGCTCGCCGCACGGGCCAGCCGGCCGCGACGGAGCCGTCGACATGGCGGTCCGCCGCCGAGCCGCTCCCGCTGCCCGCGCGCTGCCACTGACGTCGCGCGCCTCCCGCCTTCCTGACTGCTCCGACTGAGGACCGAGCGCCGGCCGCGCCCCGCACGGCCGGCGTCGCATTCCCGGCTTCCCGTCGGCGAGCCGTAATGACCGGTAAACCGGCCGCTCGTGCCGGTAACACATTCCTGTCGCCGCGCACCGTACCCTTGGGGCTGCGCAGCTTTCCCGCCGTCAGTTACCATTTGTCCGCCCGCGGCACGACGACCGCATCGCGCGACGCCGCTCGCCGGACGTCGTGCCCAGACAGGAAAATCACCATGCCGTACGCCTCCCTCCCGCGCGCCCTTCGCCCGCTGAGCGCCGCCGTCGCCATCGCGACGGCCGTGCTGCTCGCCGGCTGCGCCGTCGGGCCCGACTATCACCGGCCCGACACGTCGATCCCCGCCGCATACAAGGAAGCGCCGGCCGGCTGGAAGGTCGCGCAGCCCGCCGACCGCACCGACCGCGGCGCGTGGTGGACGGTCTACAACGATCCGCAGCTCGATGCGCTGATCGGCAGGCTCAACGCGTCGAACCAGACCATCGCGCAATCGGCGGCCGCGTACCGGCAGGCGCGCGCGCTCGTCGCCGAAGCGCGGGCCGCGTATTTCCCGACCGTCGGGCTGACGGCATCGGGCTCGCGCGCCCGTACGCCGCGCACATCGGTGTCGTCGGGTTCGTCGTCGAGCTTCGGCAGCGGATCGACCGGGTCGATCAACAACAGCTACAGCGTCGGCCTCGACGCGAGCTGGGAACCGGACCTGTGGGGCAAGGTGAGCCGTACCGTCAGCGCGCAGCGTGCCGGCGAAGCCGCCGCCGCGGCCGATCTCGCGAACGCGCGGCTGTCGCAGCAGGCGCTGCTCGCGCAGACCTACTTCCAGCTGCGCACGTCCGATGCGCTGCAGAAGCTGCTCGACGACACCGTGAAGTCATACGAACAGTCGCTGAAGCTCACGCAGAACCAGTACGCGCAGGGCGTTGCCGCGCGCGCGGACGTGATCCAGGCGCAGACGCAGCTGCAGAGCGCACAGGCCGCATCGATCGACAACGGCGTGGCCCGCGCGCAGTACGAGCATGCGATCGCGACGCTGATCGGCGAACCGGCGTCGACCTTCTCGCTGCCGCCGAATCCGCTCACGGCCGAGCCGCCGATCACGCCGGTCGACGTGCCGTCCGCGATCCTCGAGCGCCGCCCCGACATCGCGGCGGCGGAGCGCCGTGCGGCGGCCGCGAACGAGCAGATCGGCGTCGCGATCGCCGCGTTCTTCCCGACGCTCACGCTGTCGGCCACCGGCGGCTTCCAGAGCTCGGTGTGGTCGCAGCTGTTCACGCTGCCGGCACGCTTCTGGACGGTCGGCCCGCAGCTCGCGGCCACGCTGTTCGACGCCGGGCTGCGCGCCGCGCAGACCGACGCCGCGCGGGCGACCTACGACCAGGACGTCGCCGCGTACCGCCTCGCGGTGCTCACCGCGTTCCAGGACGTCGAGGACAACCTCGCGTCGCAGCGCATCCTCGCGCAGGAAATCGACGTGCAGCGGCAGGCCGTCGACAGCGCCGAGCATGCGCTCGCGATCGTCACGAACCAGTACAAGGCCGGCACGGTCGCCTACCTGAACGTACTGACCGCGCAGACCACCGCGTTCACCGCGCAGCAGAAGCTCGCGACGATCGCCGGGCAGCGGATGACGTCGTCGGTCGGGCTCGTGAAGGCGCTCGGCGGCGGCTGGAACGTCGCGGAGATGGCGCGCGAGAACGGCGACATGGCGGCACCTGCGCCCGTGCCGGCGTCCGGCGCGGCCGCGCCCACCGCACCGGCGGTCGCCGCGCCGCTCGCGCAAAAGTAGAAAAGTAGGAAGGAAAGGGCGACGCGAGCGTCAGGGCTGCGCGTCGCCGAAGATCAGCGACACCTCGTTGTTCCCGATCGGATGGCCGAGCAGGTTCAGCAGCCCCGCGAGGTTCGCCTGCTGCTCGGGCGCCGAGTGCGCGGTGCCGCGGAACGATCCCTGGCCCGGGCCGAAGGTGCCGTGGCCGTCGAGGAACAACGGGCCCTGCGACGTCGACAGGTCCAGATCGGCGCCGGCTCCCTTCGCCTGCAGCACCGCACGGTACGAACCGAGCGGCTTCACGCGCGAGACGCGCGAACTCATCGAATCGATCGTCACCGTCAGCTGGCCGAACGCGTTGTTGCCGATCAGGCGCCAGTCGCTCCAGCCGAGCCGCACGTCGCCCTGCAGGTCGAGCGTGTTGAACGGCGTGCCGAGCCCGGCGAGCAGCGACGCGGGCACGGCCATCGTGCCCGCCGACAGCACCGCGCCGCGCCACGTCGCATCGAGCGTGACCGCCTCGGGCATCGCCTCGGTCTGCCGCATGCGCATCTGCACGCGCCCGGTCAGCAGCGGCCAGAAGCCCGTGGTCCATTCGACCCGGCCCGGCAGCAGCGTCGCCGCGCTCTGGTCGGCCCCCGGCGCGAGCATCAGCGTGCCCGAGCCGTGCCACAGCGACCCGTCGGGATCGACGAGATTCACGTGCCCGCCGGTCGCGCGCGCGAACTGCGGCGCGATCCATGCGGCCGGCGCGAGCGCGACGAGCGTCACCGCCGTCGCCAGGCCGCCCGCCAGTACCCACGGCAATGCGGTGGCGAGCCGCTTCAATCCCGGCCTCATCGGCCGACCGCCACTTGCGTCATCCACTGCGTCATTTCTGCGTAGACGGTTGCATCACGGCCGTCAGGTCAACCTGGCCGTCGTCCTTCAGCGCGGTGGCATGCGCCTCGCCGACCTGCACCTTGAACTGCCGGCGCGCATCGTCGAGCCACTGCGTCCACGCCGGGAACGACACGTTCTTCATCTGGATCTGCACGCCGTTGCCGACGATCTGCACCTGCGCGCCCTGCAACCCGTGATCGGACAGCGACGCGGTCAGCGCGTCCTTCAGCGCGAGGCCGGTCGGCGCGACACCCTGCGCGGCGGCCGTCAGCGATTTCGCCTCGTTCGCCTGCGCGGTCATCTGCGCCAGCTCGCGGCGCATCGTCGGCAGCTCGCGCTGGATCCGCGCGCGGCCTTCCTGCGCGGGCGACCACAGCACCGAATACGCGATCGCGACCGCCAGCACGGCGCCGCCCCAGCCGAGCAGCATCTTTTCGCGCTGCGAGCGCTCGCCCCAGAACTGGGCCAGCGTCTGGTTCAGTTGTTCGGTTTTCATGAGCGGCTCCGGATCGTCCATTTGCCCGTGTTGCTGTCGACTTCGCCGGACAGTCCGTTACGTGCGAGGCGCTGCGTGAAATCGGGATCGACCTTGACCTCCGGCTTGAAGCCGACGTCGAGCTTCCGGTCGTGATAGTCGAGCGACGCGATGCCGTTCAGCGGCAACGCGCCCATCGAACGCGACAGCCCGCTCGACAGCGCGAGGAAATCGTTCGGCGACAGCTCGCCGGCAGCCAGGCGCAACTGGTCGAGCTGGCGCTGCATCTGCGCGGGCGGATCGAGCACCGTCGTCGTTTTCGGGAACGCGGACAGCAGCGTCTCGGTGATCTGCGCGGACAGCGCATCGCGCTCGCGCGACAGCTTCCACCAGTGCAGGTTCATCCCGATCACCGCCACGCCGAGCGTCGCCGCGACGAGGGCGAGCGGCACGCGCAGGCGCTTCACCGTCGCGCGGTCGAAGCGCCACGGCTGCGATTCGAATTCGAACTGGCACAGGTCGAACTTCTCGGTCAGCGCGCGCCGCGCGAACGTGTCGAACGACAGCGGCGCGGCGCCCGGCAGCAGCGGGCCGCCGTCGGTGCGGCCGACCGATGCGAGCCGCGGCTCCGCGCCCGGTTCGCCGAGTTCGTACAGTTCGACATCGCCGCCACCTGCCAGCGCGGCCAGCGTGCCGGCCGCGCGCGACGCGGGCGCCGCGAAGCCTTCGCCGAGCGCACCGCGTGCGACCGCGAGTTCGAGGCGCGGCGCACCGGCTGCAGCCGGCAGTGCGCCGGCCTCGACGAGCACCGGTTCGACTGACGTCGCAAGCCCGAGCACCGCGGCCACCGTCGCCGGACGGGCCGGCGGCGCGTCGACGGCCTCGGCGGCAACCGCGGCGGCATCGACTTCGCTGTCGGCCGGCGCGGCGGACACGTGCGGCGCCGGCAGGCAGCGGGTCGCGGGCACCGCGCTCAGATGCCGGTGGCCGGCCGCCGTGAACGCTTCGCAGATCGTGCGGAACCACGCGCGATCGACGACGGCCAGCACGCGGCGCCCGTCGGGCAGCGCGTCCGGATCGAGCGCGATATGGCAGCCGAGCGGATCCTGGATCAGCTGATCCTCGACGATGTTGGGCAGCGCCTGGCGCAGCTTCGGTCCCTTCAGCGGCGGCACGGTCGCGGCCAGCAGCAGCACGTCGCGCGCGGCGACGATCAGCACCGTCGCATTCGCGCGCGGCAGCAACGCAAGCGCGGCGCGGCCGGCGCGCTGCACGTGGCCGGCCTTGTCGACGAGCGTGAACGGCAGCTCGGGCCACTGCCATTCCTGCAACGGCACGGCAGGCTCGCGCGGCGGCAAAGAAACAATCAACGTGCTCACAAGAGCTCCTCTCCCGATTGGCGTCGTTATAGCTGGTCGCGGATGCGCACGACCCGTGTCGAGTGCGTGGTCGGATCACGATACACGAGCGAGGTGCGATCAACCTCCGCCCGGTCATGCTGGATCCGGCCATGCACGATGAAATAGCTCGAATTGACGTCGACGAGGCTCGAGTCGGGCGTCACGTTCGGCGGCGCACCGGCGCCGCGCAGCGCGAGCTGCACGTCGGCGACGTTGCGGAAAAACACGGTCTCGCGGCGCGACACGAGCGCCTGCGCGGACGACACGCTCATCCCCGGCATCAGCGCCGCAATGACCTCGGCCGGCGCGGTGTTCATGTTCACGGGCGTCGTGGTCGGCAGCACGGTGACGAACGGGCGCAACCGCGCGACCATCTCGGGCGTCACGCCGTCGACGTCGAGCAGGCTGTCGACGCCCGTCATCATCAGCGGCGCGGGCCCGCGATCGCCGCCCGTCATGCCGGGATCGTCGGTGAAGCCGCCGCCGCCTTGCTGATCCGTCGTCACCGGCGCGGTGACCGGCGGCGCCGTGCCGCCACCCGGCAGCGTCGGCATCTGGAAACGCGTCGCCGAATTCAGCAGGCTCGCGCGCACCTGCAGCGCGATGCGCTTCGCGAACGCGCCGTCGTAGCCGAGCGTCGTCAGCAGGCGCTGGAACGCCTGGACCTGCGTGACGTTCAACTGCAGCACGCCGGGCGCCGGCGACGCCACGAGGTTGCGCAGGTTGAACTTCGCCTGCGCATCCTCGATCGAGCCGGAGATATAGGTGTCTTCGCCGCCGGTGTCGTTGGGCGCACCGATCCGGCCGAGGAAGTCCGACAGTTTCGTCTTCGCGATCGGCACGCCCCAGATGCCGCCGAGATACGTGATGCCGGGCGCCGTGTCGCCTTCGGAGCGCAGGATCATCCGCGTCCAGTCGAGCGCACCGCGCGCGACCCACTGCGCCTGCGCGATCACGCGCTGGTTCTCGATCCGGCGGATCTGCACCTGCTGGCGCCACAGCATCCCCGAGACGAGGATCGCCGACAGCGCGACGACCAGCAACGCGGTGATGATCGCCGCGCCGCGCTCGCGGCCGCGTGCCCGTGCGCGACCGCCGGCGCGGGCGCAAGGCAATGAGCGGGGAGGGCGCGCGCGCATCGTCATTCCCCGACGAGGAAGATGCGCGTGACCGGCACGCGCAGCGACGTCGCGCCGATGCTGACCTGCAGCCCCGTCACCGCGCGAGCAGGCGGCGCGTTGCCGATCTGCGGCACCTTGAGCGCATCGTTGTTCTGCGCGAGCGCTTCGTCGGCCGTCTGCAGGTTGGTGGTCCAGCCCACGCGCGGCACGTACAGCTTCGCGTCGATCGCGCCGACGCCGCCCATCAGGGCGACCCAGCTCCAGCCTTCGACACTGCTGTCCTTCAGCATGCCGCGCAGCCGGTTTGCGTCGTCGATCGGCGGCGACGCATAGCGCACGACGCGCCCGCCGGCGATCCGGTAGCGGACCACCTGCAGCCGCGGCGCCACACCCGGCACCTCGAGTTCGCGGACGATCTGCAGCGTATTGCCGGCCACGCCGATCGCCGGCTGGCCGGCTTCGTCGTCGGTCGCGGCGAGCCGCGCGTCGATGCGCATCTGGTCGAACATCTGCGCGAACACGCGCTCGTCTTCCATCGCGGCCGCGACCTTGTCGCGACCGCGCATGATCTGGTCGAGCCCGCGCCACGCGAGGATCGCGACCACCGCGAGGATCGCGATCGCGATCATCAGCTCGATCAGCGTGAAGCCGCGGGCGGGGCGGGCGAGCGGGCGTCGCATCGGCGCGTCAGAGCGGACGGCTGGTTTCATTCGCGACCACCGTCACCATCTGCGCGAGCACGCCGGTGTGCCCGGGCATGCTCACCGAAATCCGCACGCGCCGGAACACCGGGTTGGGCGTGGTGCTCACGCGCTGCGTGCAGACGAGCTGCACGTTGCCTTGCGAGCAGTCGAAACTCTGTTCGCCGATCTCCGGCCACGCGTGCGTGAGCCGCATCTGCGCGAGCGCGTTGTCGGCGCTCCAGCCGGCGAGCAGGCGGCGATGAAGATCGGACGCGTTGGTCGCCATCGTGCCGACCGCGCGGATCGACGCGGCGAGCGCGACCGCGATGATCGCGAGCGCGACCAGCACCTCGATCATCGTGAAACCGCGGCGCGAAGAAAGTCCCGTCGGGGAAGGGCGGCGCGATGAAGCAACGGGGAAGGGCAAGCGACGACGCATCGTCATTGCACCTCGTAGCGGCCATTGCCGGTGCTGACGATCGTCGCGCTGCCGACCGCCGAATGCAGCGTCACGCGCACCGGCATGTCGATGCTCTCGGTACCGAACACGACGCGATTCGCATGCGTGTCGGCCCCCGGATAGTCGATGTCGGCGCCGGTGACGCCACCGTCCCAGTCGCGCGGGCGCAGCAGGTCGTCGCGCAGCGTGCGCCAGCCGTCGGGCGAGCTCACGTCGAAACGGAAGCCGTGCGCGGTCGGCTGCCACGCGATCGGCCGGGCACGCACCTGCGCTTCGTCGCCGGCCGTCTCGAACAGCAGCGCGATGCGCTGCGCTTCCTCGCGCAGGTCGGTGCGCGGATTGCGCGTGAGCGACAGCGACGCGAGCGACACGAGCAGCCCGGCGATCACGAGCACGACCAGCATTTCGAGCAGCGTGAAGCCGCGCGCGCGATGACGCCGCGCACCACGCAACGCCTGCCCGCCGTCGGCACGCACCGGCACGGACGAAGCCGCGCCGCGACGCACACGGCAATCGCGGCCGCAGCGGAAGGTCGTGCGAGTGGCGAGCATGAAGAAGGGAACGAAGCGTCGGGCCGGTCAGTGAGCGCTTATTGCCACGAACCGATGTCGGTGTCGTTGCCTTCGCCGCCTTCCTTGCCGTCGGCGCCGTAGCTGAACACGTCGATCTCGCCGTGCACGCCCGGGTTCAGGTACTTGTAGCCGTTACCCCACGGATCGTTCGGCAGGCGCTCGAGATAGCCGCCGTCCTTCCAGTTGTTCGGAATCGGATCGGTGGACGGCTTCTGGATCAGCGCGTTCAGGCCCTGATCCTGGGTCGGGTAGCGCCCATTGTCGAGACGGTACAGCTTGAGCGCCTGCATGATCGTGCCGATGTCCTGCTTCGCGGCGATGCGGCGTGCCTCGTCCGGGCGGCTCATGATCTTCGGCACGATCAGCGCCGCCAGGATCCCGAGGATCGCGACCACCACCATGATCTCGATCAGCGTAAAACCGCGCTGACGACGCACGGCCGCGTTGCGGCGAGTGATCCACGTTTGCATGACTGACTACCTCTTTCCAAAAAAATGTCGTGGTTTGAGTGACGCACCCGGCGCACCGGACGATGGCCTGACGGCAACCTTCCGAACCCGCGGGCGCGGAGCACGCATTGTAAGGCGCGCATTGCCGAGGGCTTTCACCCAACGCAAATTTCATATACATCCGTACAATAGCGCGCATGAACGCGCTCTCGATCCGGATCCTCTCCCTAGCCCTCTTCGCGGGTTTGTGCGCGACGGCCACCTACTGGGTCGTCACGCTGTCCGCCCGCGAAGCGCCGCTGCCCGCCGCCGCCGCGCGGCTGCCGATCCGCACCGAGGACGCCGCGGCGCTCTTCGGCGGTCAGCTCGACAAGAATCCCGTGCAGGACATCCACCTGTTCGGCATCCTCGCGCTCGACCACGGCGGTGCCGCGATCATCGGTGTCGGTGGCGAACCGCCGCGTGCCGTGTCGCTCGGCGCGGACGTCACGTCCGGCGCGAAGCTCGCCGAAGTCCGCCCCCGCTCGATCATCGTCGAGCGCAACGGCGCCCGCACCGAAGTCCAGCTGCCCGCCAACACGCCGTCCCCGGCGATCTACGTGCGCTGAAGCCGAAGGCGACGGCCCGACCCGCGGTCAGGCCGTCACTGCACCATGTTGTTCAGCTCGATGATCGGCAGCATCACGGCCAGCACGATCACGAGCACGATGCCCCCCATCGCCAGGATCAGCAGCGGCTCGAGCAGGCTCGTCAGGAACATCGTGCGACGCTCGAGCTCGCGCGCTTCGCCTTCGGCCGCGCGATCCAGCATCGTCGTCACGTCGCCCGTCGCTTCACCGGAACGGATCAGGTGCACGAGCACCGGCGGAAACGTCTTCACGTTGTTCAGCGCGCGCGACAGCGCGGAGCCTTCGCGCACGCGCACGATCGCGTCGTCGATGTTCGCGCGCATCGCGCGGTTCGACAGCGTCTCGCCGGCCGCCTGCAACGCGCGCAGGATCGGCACGCCCGCCGCGGTGAGGATGCCGAGCGTGCTCGCGAAACGCACCGTGTTGTAGCCGCGCACGAGCTTGCCCGCGAGCGGTGCGGTGAGCACCCAGCGGTCGAATGCGAGGCGCGGCCCGTCGCGCGACAGCGTCGCCTTCACGAACCACACGACGAGCACCACCGCGATCAGGATCGCCCACCACCAGTGCCGCACGAAATCCGACAGCGCCATCATCACGATCGTCAGCACGGGCAGCTGCTGCTTCGTGCTCGCGAATACGTTGACGACCTGCGGCACCACGTAGCTCAGCAGGAACGTGACGATGCCGAATGCGATCAGCGTGACGATCCCCGGATACGTGAACGCCAGCAGGATCTTCTGCTTCAGCGCGTTGCTCTGCTCGATGTAGTCGGCCAGGCGCGACAGCACGATGCCGAGCTTGCCGGTGTGCTCGCCGGCCGCGACGAGCGCGCGGTAGATTTCCGGGAAATCGCGCGGATGCTGGCCCAGCGCATTCGCGAGCGAATGGCCGCCGAGCACTTCGGCGCGGATCGCGGCCATCAGTTCGCGGATGTAGTCGCGCTCGGCCTGCTCGGTCAGCACACCGAGCGCCTCGTCGAGCGGCAGCCCGGCGATCAGGAGGCTCGCGAGCTGGCGCGTGAGGATCGCCTGTTCGCGCTGCGACAGCTTGCGGCCGAACGCGAGCCGCTGCGAGCGCGCCCCGCGCGTCGCGCTGGCGGCCGGCTCGACGACGAGCGGCGTGAGCCCCTGTGTACGCAGCTGGCCGCGCGCGGCACGTGCGCTGTCGGCATCGATGACGCCTTTCTGCGCGCGTCCCGCCGAATCGATTGCTTCGAAACGGAATGCCGGCATCGCGCTATGCGCCTCCCGTCACGCGCAGCACTTCCTCGAGCGACGTCGCGCCCGACGCGAGCCAGCGCTCGGCGTCGTCGCGCAGCGTGCGCATCCCTTCCGCACGGCCGGCGGCGAGGATCTCCGCGTCGGCCGCGTTGCGGTGGATCAGCGTGCGGATCGACTCGTCGACCAGCAGCAGCTCGTACACCCCGCGCCGGCCCGAATAACCCGAATGCCCGCACTTGTCGCAGCCGACCGGATGCCACACGGTGCGGCCTTCTTCCTGGCGTTCTTCCTTGCAGACGGGGCAGAGCTGCCGCACCAGCCGCTGCGCGAGCACGCCGAGCAGCGACGACGCGAGCAGGTAGGGCTCGACGCCCATGTCGGTCAGACGCGTGACGGCCGAGGCCGCATCGTTCGTGTGCAGCGTCGCGAGCACGAGGTGGCCCGTCAGCGATGCCTGCACCGCGATCTGCGCGGTTTCGAGGTCGCGGATTTCGCCGATCATGATCACGTCCGGATCCTGGCGCAGGATCGAGCGCAGCGCACGGGCAAAGGTCATCCCGATCCGCTCGTTCACCTGCGTCTGGCCGATGCCGCCGAGGTCATATTCGATCGGGTCCTCGACGGTCATGATGTTGGTCGTCGCGGTTTCGAGCCGCGACATCGACGCATACAGCGTAGTCGTCTTGCCCGAACCCGTCGGGCCCGTGACGAGCACGATGCCGTGCGGGCGCGCGATCAGCTTGTCGAACTGCACGAGCGTGTCGCGGCCCATCCCGAGCGCTTCGAGGTTCAGCCGCTGCGCATCCTTTTCCAGCAGACGCAGCACCGCGCGCTCGCCGTGCCCGGTCGGCAGCGTCGACACCCGCACGTCGACCGGCCGGCCGCCGACGCGCAGCGTGATGCGGCCGTCCTGCGGCAGGCGCTTCTCGGCGATGTCGAGCTGCGCCATGATCTTGATCCGCGAGATCAGCGCGCCGTGCAGCGCCTTCTTCGGCCGCACGACGTCGCGCAGCGTGCCGTCGACGCGAAAGCGCACGACCGAGGCGTTCTCGAACGGCTCGATGTGGATGTCCGATGCCTGTTCGCGCGCCGCTTGCGTGAGCAGCGCGTTGATCATCCGGATGATCGGCGCGTCGTCTTCCGATTCGAGCAGATCCTCGACTTCGGGGATGTCCTGCATCAGCCGCGACAGGTCGACTTCGCCCTCGACCTCGCCGACCACCTGCGCGGCGCTGCCGTCCTGGCGTGCGTACGCATGGTTGATCGCCTGCGCGAGCTCGTCGGCCGGCACGCGATGCACGGAGATCGAGCCGAAGTTGCGCGCGATTTCCGCGAGCGCCGCATCGCTCGTGCGTTCGCTGATCCACACCTCGAGCGTGTCGTCGAGCTGGTGCGCGATCAGCACCTGGCCGCTCTTCGCAAAGCCGTACGGCAACAGTCGCGCGGCGAGCGGCGACGGCGGCTGCCGTTCGCCCGGCGCGCCGTCGTGGGCGGAAGAGGCGTGCACGTCGCTCACTGCGACGCTCCCGGCGTGGCCGTCAGCGGCTGTTGCGGCACGGCCTGCTGCGGCACGCTCTGCGGCTGCGCGGGCGTCGCTTCCGGCAACGGCTGGGCCGGCACCGGCGCCACCTGGCGCTGCAGCTGCTGGCGACGCATCTTGTCGAGATCGAACAGGTTGCCGGCCGGCGTGCCGCCCTGGCTCGGACCCAGCGGCATTGGCGGGACAACCGGATCGTCCTTGTCGCGCATCACGTTGTTGTCCGACTTGTACGCGCCCGTCACGCCCTGAATGTAGTCGTAGCGGTTAGCCGTGACTTGCTGCGCGACATTGCGATCGTTGATGATCACCGGGCGCAGGAACACCATCAGGTTGGTCTTCTGGCGGTTCTTGTTCTCCGAGCGGAACAGCTGGCCGATCCACGGGATGTCGCCCAGCAGCGGCACCTTGCTGTTCGACACGGCGTAGTTGTCCTGCATCAGGCCACCGAGCACGATGATTTCGCCGTTGTCCGCGAGGATCGTCGACTGGATCGAGCGCTTGGTGAAGGTCGGACCGTTGACTGCGGTCGCAGTGGAGGTCACGACCGCCGAATCCTCGGTGTAGAGCTGCAGCTTCAGAATACCGCCATCGGTGATCTGCGGTTTCACGTGCAGCGTGAGACCGACGTCGCGGCGATCGTAGGTATTGAATGCGTTGTTCGTGTTGCCGCTCGTCAGGTTCGAATACGAACCCGTCGGAATCGGCACGTTCTGGCCGACGACGATTTTCGCCTCTTCGTTGTCAAGCGTGATGAGGTTCGGCGTCGACAGCACGTTCGCGTCACTCACGCCCGCGAAGTAATTCAGCAGCGCGCCGAGGCCCTGCACGCCGAACATGTTGTGCAGCCAACCGACGTTGAGGCCCGGCAGGAGAGTCTGCCCCAACGCGCCGAGACCCGTCGCACCGCCGGTTGCAACCGCGCCCGACACACCGAGGATGTTGCCGGTGGGTGTACCGGGTGCGCTGAAGTTCGTGCCACCGAGAAACTGGCCCTGAGCGATCTGCCACTGAATGCCGAGGTTGCCGGACGTGTTCGAGTTCAGCTCGACGATCAGCGCTTCGATATAGACCTGCGCGCGCCGCGCGTCGAGCTGGTCGATCACCGAGCGCAGGTTCCGGTAAACCGGATCCGACGCGGTGATGATCAGCGAGTTGGTCGCCGCATCGGCCTGGATCATCCCGCCGGGCTGGTTGTCGTCGCCCTTGTCCTTGTCGCCGCCGAGCAGGCCGCCGCTGCCGAGCCCGCCACCGCCGGATGAGCCGCCGTACGAAGACGAGGACGACGAGCCGCCGAGGCCGCCCGACGGCAGCGGCGGGGTGCCCGACGTGCCGGTCGAGAAGTTGCCGCTCGACGACGAGCCGCCACTCTGGTTGAAGCTGTTCGCATCATTGGACGACGCCGACGAGCCGCTCTCGCTGCCGCCGCCTTTGCCGAGCATCCCGCGCAGCGTCTTCGCGAGCTTCACCGCATCGGCGTTGCGCAGCGCGACGACGTGCATGTTGCCGGGCACCGCGCTCGGTGCGTCGAGCTGCTGCACGAGGCGCTTGGCGGCCGCGAGGCGCGACGCGCTCGACGCGCGCAGCATCAGCGAGTTGGTCCGCGGGTCTGCCGTGACCGACACCTTGAGCGTCGCGTCGCTGTTGCCGATCGCGCCCGGATCGAGCATTTTCTGGAGCTGCGCGGCGAGGTCGATCGCATTCGCGTTGCGCAGCGGAACGACCTGCACCTGCGCGCCCGCGGCGCTGTCCACGCCGGCGATGATCTGCGCGATGCGCCGCACGTTGTCCGCGTAGTCGGTCACGACGATCGTGTTGTTCGCCGGGTAGGCGGTGACCGTGTTGTTCGGCGAGATCAGCGGCCGCAGCACGGGCAGCAGGTTGTTCGCCGATTCGTTGTGCAGCTCGAATACCTGCGTGATCACCTGGTCGCCGCGCGCCTGCGGCGCGTTGCCGACGTAGGTCGGCACGCCCTGCAGTTTCGCGTCGGCCTCGGGCACGACCTTCAGCACGCCGTGGTCCTGCACGAGTGCGAAGCCCTGCATGCGCAGCGCCGACTGCAGCGTCTTCAGCGCCTGGTCTTCCGGCACCGGCCGTTCGGCCACGAGGTTGAGCTGCCCCTTCACACGAGGGTCGACGATGATGGTCTTGCCGGTTGCGGCGCCGATCGCCTTGGCGACCTGGTCGATATCCGCATTCACGAAATTGAGCGTGACCTGAGCGTAGGCGGCCTGCGAAACGATGATGCCGGCGACGATCAGGGTCGTGGCGACACGCCGCATAACGAAGCGATTTCTTGTCATGGATGAATGGGTCGATGCCGGCTCAGGCCACTTCCGGCGGTAGTGCTGGGATCCAAGTCCGAAAGAGGCGACATTAGCAGTTTTTCATGTCCGAAATATCACATTGATCCGAGGACTGTCTCACATACGACATGTATCCGGCGAACCGTATGCAATTTGTAAGATTCGGCACTATTCTCGGCGCATGCGGTCTTCGCCCCCATTTCACGATGAACCGACACGGAAATGCGGTATAACGGGCGGCCGAATTCCTGCATGTCGCAAGCTGACGGACTGCCGGTATGATACGGGCGGCACGTTTCTCGTCGCACGAATAACAGGCACGGGTTTTCCCGACCCTCACGCATTTTCTTGTCGATTTCGCACCATGAACAGACGGTTCGTTTCGATCGTGTTGATCGCCGCCGGCGGGTGTTTCGCCAGCGCGAACGCTCGCGCGGACTGTTTCGACGAAGCAGCTAAATATCAGCAGGTCAATCCGCTGATCCTGCGCGCGATCGCGTGGCAGGAGTCGCGCAACCGGCCCGGTGCGCTGAACAAGAACACGAACGGCTCGGTCGACTACGGCCTGATGCAGATCAATTCGATCCACCTGCCGACGCTGTCGCGCTATGGGATCGGCCGCGACACGCTGATGGAGCCGTGCAAGAACGTCTATATCGCCGCGTGGCATCTCAAGCAGAAGATGAACCGTTACGGCAACACGTGGCAGGCGGTCGGCGCCTATCATTCGGAAACCCCGTCGCTGCGCGACAAGTATGCGCGGCAGATCGCCGGCATCCTGACGCAGTGGAAGCTGCTGCCGCCCGTGCAGTGACGCCGCGCCGCAGCGCGGCCTGACCCGGTACCGGCCGGCCGGCGCGCGTTTGATGCACAATGCGGATCTCACGCCGCAATTTCGCCCGTCCGCGGGACGATCGCGCCCCGGAAGGGCGTCGCGGCCGCTTTTTCAATTTTTCCGTTGGTGCATATCGCTATGAATCCGGCAATGAACCAGCCGTTGCCCGTCACCGTGCTGTCCGGTTTCCTCGGCGCCGGCAAGACCACGCTGCTCAATCACATCCTCGCGAACCGCGCGGGCCTGAAAGTCGCCGTGATCGTCAACGATCTCGCGGCGGTCAACATCGATGCATCGCTCGTGCGCGACGCGCAGGCGCTGTCGCACGTCGAGGAACGCCTCGTCGAGATGTCGAACGGCTGCATCTGCTGCACGCTGCGCGACGACCTGCTCGTCGAGATCCGCACGCTCGCGTCGGAAGGCCGCTTCGACGCGATCATGATCGAATCGACCGGCATCGCGGAGCCGATGCCGATCGCCGAAACCTTCACGTTCGTCGACGACGACGGCACGTCGCTGTCGAAAATCGCGCGGCTCGATACGCTCGTCACCGTGGTCGACGCGTACAACTTCCTGCGCGACTACGGCTCGGATGATGCGCTCGCGACGCGCGGCATCGCCGCATCGGAAGAGGACGACCGCACGCTCGTCGAGCTGCTGATCGAGCAGATCGAATTCTGCGACGTGCTGGTGATCAACAAGGCCGACCTCGTCGCCGCGGACGACCTTGCCCGCCTGCAGCACATCCTCGCGCGACTCAACCCGCGCGCGCACCAGGTCGTGTCGACGTTCGGCAACGTGCCGCTCGACGAAGTGCTGAACACGGGCCGCTTCGATTTCGACGAGGCCGCGAACGCGCCGGGCTGGCTCGCGTCGCTCGATCACGATCACACGCATTGCGACGACCCCGACTGCCATGACGAACATCATGCGCACGTGCACGGCGAAGCCGACGAATTCGGGATCGGCAATTTTGTTTACCGCGCGCGCCGGCCGTTTCATCCGGCGCGACTCTGGGCACTGCTGCATCAGGAGTGGCCGGGCGTGCTGCGCAGCAAGGGCTTCTTCTGGCTCGCGACGCGCAACGACATCGCCGGTTCGCTGTCGCAGGCGGGCGGCGTATGCCGGCATGGCCCGGCGGGGCTTTGGTGGGCCGCGCAGGATCGCGCGGAATGGCCGGACGACGACGAGCTGCTCGGTGAAATCCGCGCCGAATGGCACGGCGATCTCGACGATCGCGCAGTGGGCGATCGCCGGCAGGAACTCGTGCTGATCGGCATCGCGCTCGACGCGGATGCATGGCGCGCGAAGCTCGATGCGTGCCTGCTGACCGATGCGGAATTCGCGCTCGGCGCGGCCGGATGGCAGGCGTTCGACGATCCGTTCCCGGCGTGGGATGTCGATTCGCACGACGACGACGATCACGGCGACACGCAGATCGTGCACGCGTAACGCGTTGTAAAAACAACCGTTAAATCTTGCAAGAGGGGCGCGGACTGTGGCGAAAATGCTGCGCGCGCCCAACAAAAAACCCGCCGAAAGGCGGGTTTTTCTTGGAACAGGCGCTGGTTTAACGCTTGTTGACGGCGTCCTTGAACGCCTTGCCAGCCGTGAACTTGACCGTCTTGGCTGCCGGGATCTTGATGGTTTCGCCGGTCTTCGGGTTGCGGCCCGTACGTGCTGCGCGCTTGCCCGAACCGAAGCTGCCGAAGCCGATCAGCTGAACCGCATCACCCTTCGACACGGCCTTCTTGATGACTTCGAGCAGCGTGTCCAGCGTTTCGCCGGTTTGAGCCTTGCTGGCGCCCGTTTGGGCGGCGACGGCGTCGATCAGTTCCTGTTTGTTCATTAAGGTTCCTTTATCAGGTTAGGTTGACACGAACAGCGCGAACGCGCCGATTATACGTGCGCGAACCGTGCCGTCGAGAGTCAGACTCCGACGACACAGCGCCGAATCCTGGCCCGCGCGACGCGCCCTCCGGTGAGCCGGTGGCCACCCCGCGGTACGGCGTTGCTATGATAGCGCAGCGCAAACCCAATAACGACAAGGGTTTCAAAGATTTTCATCGGTATTTCGCCGAATGAATCACCGACTGCCCGTTTTTTGACCAGCGCCAACCGGACAGGATACGCAGCGCGGTCCGCCCGTGCGCCGCGCCGTTGGCTTTTTCCAACGACCGGTCGGACGGCCCCGCGCAATCCCTTGCCAGGCTTGGCTGCCACGTTTTTTGTTTCGCATGACCGACCGACTTGTTCCCGCCACGCTTACGCTCCGCGACGACGGCACGCTCGTCTCGCCCGAGTTCGGTGATCTCCATCGCGGCGCATCAGGCGCGCTCGCGCATCGCATGTTAGTCGCGGGCAACGGGCTGCCGGCACGCTGGCAGGGCCGCCGCACGTTCACGATCGTGGCGACCGGATTCGGCGCGGGCGGCAGCTTCCTCGCGGCCTGGGCCGCATGGCGCGACGATCCCGCGCGCTGCGAGCGGCTGCATTTTGTCGCAGTCGAACCGCATCCTTTCGCACGCGACGACCTGCGCCGCGCCGCTTCGCATATCGTTGCGGACACAACTATATCGGCGGATGTCGATGCACTTGCCGACGCGTGGCCGATGCTCGTACCGGGCCTTCATCGGCTCGAATTCGACGAAGGGCGCGTGGTGCTCACGCTTGCGTTCGGCGATGCGCTCGACATGCTGGGGAAGATCGTCGCGCGCGCCGACGCGTTCTGTCTCGACCGCTTCGCGTCCTCGATCGACGCGGATCTCCCATCGGCCGACGTGGTCCGCGTGCTCTCGAAAATCGCCGGCGAACATGCCACGTTTGCAGCGCATGCGAGTTCGGACGCGTTGAAGCATGCACTCGGCCAATCAGGTTTCACGTATCGCGAGGTCGACGGTCTGCTCGTCGGCGAATATGCGCCGCGCTGGCGCGCGCGCCGGCACGAGCCGCCGCTCGCGCTGCCCGTTGCGACGCGCCGCGCGATCGTGATCGGCGCGGGGCTGGCGGGCTGCGCGGTCGTCGAGCGTCTGGCCGCGCGCGGCTGGGAAGTCACGCTGATCGAGCGGCACGAGCGGATCGCGAGCGAAGCGTCGGGCAATCCGGCCGGTGTATTCCACCCGCTGATGACACGCGACGACAACGTCGCGAGCCGGCTCACGCGCGGCGGCTTCCTGCACGCGATCGCACGCTGGCGCGCACTCGAACGCGCGGGCCATGCATTCGCGCGCAGCACGCACGGGATGATCCATCTCGCGGAATCCGCTGACGACTTCGAACGGATGCGCGAGGCATTCGATGCGTTCGGTGCGCCGTCCGACTATGTCTCGCTGCTCGACGTCGAGGCCGCGCGCGCGCATCTGAACCTGCCGGTCGCGCAGGGCGGCCTGCTGTTTCCGCACGGCGGCGCCGTCTGGCCGGCCGGCCTTTGCGCGGCCCAATACGCGGCGGCCGGCGAGCGTGTGCGCTTGCTCGCGTCCACCCGCGTTGCACGACTCGAACGGCGGGGCGACGCGTGGCATGCACTCGACGACGCGGGCGGCACGCTGGCCGAAGCGCCCGTCGTCGTGCTCGCGAATGCCGGCGACGCCGCGCGTCTCGCCGGGCTGCAACATGTCGCGCTGCAACCGGTGCGTGGCCAGCTCACGTTGCTGCCGGCCGGCAGCACGGCACCGCTGCCGTGCCCGACGATCGGCGACGGTTACGCGGTGCCGCTCGGCGACGGCACGCTGCTGATCGGCGCGACGTTCGAACCCGACGACGTCGATGCCGCGATGCGCGCGGCCGGCCACCTCGAAAACATCGAGCGCGTACGACATCTGCTGCCGGGCCTGATCGGCGACCTGCCGGATCCCGGTACGCTGCGCGGCCGCGTTGCATTCCGCTGGGTCGTCGGCGACCGCCTGCCGCTGCTCGGCCCGCTCGCGGACGAAGCGGGCGCCATCGCCAAGGCTCGCGCGCTAAGCGGTGCGCAGGCGCGCGACCTGCCGCGCATGCCTGGACTCTACGGCGCATTCGGCTTCGGCTCGCGCGGCCTCGTATGGGCGGCACTCGGCGCCGAACTGATCGCCTCGCAACTCGAAGGCGAGCCTTGGCCGCTCGAACGCGAACTTGCCGATGCCGTCGACCCCGCACGCTTCCTGATCCGCGCGTTGCGCGCGCGCCGCGTCGGCCAGGCCGGCTGATCACTCACCCGGGCCGCTCACAGTTTCCCGACTTTTTCGCGCAAGGTTATCCACTCGGCGCTGTGGATAACCGCGCGAAATCCGCGCGCACTTCGTGTGTAATCACAGTGGACGTAAACTGGGCAACTCGGCACAGCTGTGAGGCGGCCCGAAAGTTGCTCAACTCAAACCTCTGTGCACGAACAGTCTGTGCAACGGGTTATCGGCTCTGCAACGCCTTGATCTGTCGACGTAAACCGAAGTTATCCACAGAACTGTGCGTCCTTTGTTAACTTCTACTACGTATATATACAAGTAAACCTTTGAAACCAAAGACCTGCGGTGCCGCACAGCGCCGCGAGTCGATTCAATGGGTTCCAGACCGAAAAAGCTGTGGCACAATCGGTTTCCTTCGCGTTCATCCGGCCAGGCGCCGGACATGCTTCAATGGAACGGTCGGCACGATTTCGAATCTGAATCTTCGAGACTGCGCAGTCCGTTCACACACCAGGCCGACAATCCAGATCGGCAACCTGAACGACTTTCCGCCCTGTGGTGGAAAAGGCGGATCCCATGTCCCGCCGTCGTCGACACAACAATCACATTCGGGGCGATACCCAGCCGGCGCGTATCCATTTCTGACGCTTGACCCCGCGTCGCTGGCGGTTGCTTCCAAAGGAGAAGTCACCACGATGAAGTCGGCGTTCTCATTCCTGCCCAACTGGCCGCTTACGCCGGATGCCGTGTTCTGGGCCGGGCTCGCGTTGTTTGCGGCCGGCCTGTGTGGCGAGCTTTGCTATCGCGCATGGCGTCTGCCTCGCATCACCGGTTATGCGGTGATCGGTCTCATCGCCGGATCGTTCGGGTTCGGCGTGATCGATGCAAGCACCGACGAGACGTCCCGGTTGCTGATCGACGTCGCGCTCGGCCTCTTGCTGTTCGAGCTCGGCAGCCGTCTCGACCTGCGCTGGATCCGGCGCAATCCGTGGCTCGTCGCGTCGAGCCTCGCCGAAGCCACGCTCACGTTCGTGCTGGTGCTGTTCGTGATGCTCGGGCTCGGTGTGTCGGGGATGGTCGCGTTGGTGCTGTCGGCGATCGCGATCGCGACGTCGCCGTCGATGGTGATCCAGCTGAAGACCGAACTGCGCGCGGAAGGGCAGGTGTCGCAACGCCTCATCACGCTCACCGCGCTCAACAGCGTCTATGCGATCGTGCTGACCAAGCTGGTGACGGGCTGGCTCCACCAGGAAGCGTACGGCAACGTTTTCGCGACGATCCTGCAGCCGCTCTACCTGCTCATCGGTTCGTTCATCGTCGCGTATGTCGTTGCGCGTTCGTGCAACTACCTGTTCCGCCACATGACCGCGACGATGCGCGACGAGCATTCGTTCGTTGCGTTGTTCGGGCTCGTGATGCTCGCGATCGCCGTCGCCCAGGCGCTGAAGTTGTCGACGCTGCTTACGCTGCTGCTCGCCGGCATCATCGTGAAGAATCTCGAAGCACGTCCGCAACTGTGGCCCGAGCACTTCGGCACGGCCGGCTGGCTGCTGACGGTAGTCCTGTTCGTGCTCACGCTCACGTCGTTCACGTGGGGGGACATCGCGCTTGGCGGGCTGCTCGCGATCGTGCTGATCGTCACGCGGCTCGTCGCGAAGCTGGCCGGCGTCGTCGCGTTCGCGAAGCCGAGCGGCATCGGGATGAAGCAGGGTGTCGCGCTCGGCATCGCGCTCACGCCGATGTCCGCGCTGTCGTACCTGCTCGTCGACGACACCTACCAGCTCTATCCGAATTTCGACCCGCACCTGCGCGCGATCGTGATGTGCACGATCGTGATCCTGCAGCTCGTCAGCCCGTTCATCGTGTACCGCTGCCTGTCGGCGGTCGGTGAACGCAGCGACGGCAACTGATTCCGGAACCTGCCATGGCACTCGAAACCTTCGTCAATTCCGAGCCGTTTACGTTCGGCGTCGAACTGGAGATCCAGGTCGTCAACACGCACAACTACGACCTGACCAAAGCGGCCTCCGACCTGATGCGCCTGATCCAGGGCGAGACCTTCCCGGGCAACATCACGCCGGAAATCACCGAGAGCATGATCGAGCTGTCGACCGGCATCTGCCATTCGCACGAGCAGGCGGTGAGCGAGCTGCATGCGATCCGCGACGTGCTCGTGAAGGCGGCCGACCAGCTCAACGTCGGGCTGGCCGGCGGCGGCACGCATGCGTTCCAGCAATGGAGCGACCGGCAGATCTACGATGCGCCGCGCTTCCAGTACATCTCCGAGCTGTACGGCTATCTCGCGAAGCAGTTCACCGTGTTCGGCCAGCACGTGCACATCGGCTGCCCCGATCCCGACAGCGCGCTGTTCCTGCTGCACTCGATGTCGCGCTTCATTCCGCACTTCATCGCGCTGTCCGCGTCGTCGCCGTTCGTGCAGAACGTCGACACCGGCTTCCATTCGGCACGCCTGAATTCGGTGTTCGCGTTCCCGCTGTCGGGCCGCGCGCCGTTCGTGCTGACCTGGGACAGCTTCGAGGAGTACTTCACGAAGATGGTGAACACCGGCGTCGTCAACTCGATGAAGGACTTCTACTGGGACATCCGCCCGAAGCCCGGCTACGGGACGATCGAGGTGCGCGTGATGGACACGCCGCTGTCGGTCGACCGCGCGGCGGCGATCGCCTGCTACATCCAGACGCTCGCGCGCTACCTGCTGACCGACCGGCCGCTGAAGCTGTCCGAGGACGACTACCTCGTCTACACGTTCAACCGTTTCGAGGCGTGCCGCTTCGGGCTCGAGGGCACCTGCGTGAATCCTCAGACGGGCGAGCGCCGCACGATCGCCGAAGACATCCTCGACACGCTCGACCGGATCGCGCCGCATGCTGCCGCGCTCGGCTCGCGCGCGGCGCTCGACGAGATCGGCGCGCTCGCCAAGGCGCGCGTGAACGACGCATCGTGGTTGAGAACCGTTTTCAAACAGGAAAAATCGCTCAATGAGACGGTCCGCCAGCAGTGCTTACGGTGGCGCGAGTGAAAAAATGTTTTGCAGATTACGGGGTCGACCGAGTCGCGATTCACTGAACGACCGGCGGCCCCGATTGCCGCCGAAATCGTTGCCGGGTGTCCTGAAAATCTGTGGATAACCGGATATTCCGCTGCAAAGTCAACGATCTGTGCACGGGATAACCCGGTGGATCATTGCGGTTGGCCCGATGGCCGATCCGAACAGGAAAATGCCCTCGTGCACCGTTCGGCGGGCGTTCGGCATTGCAGGCACAACGAAAAATTTTGGTTATCCAGTGATTTTCCACAGAATGAAGGGGATAACTTAGCTGTGCGATTTTCCGCTCTCGCTTAGAATGTCGGCTTTGCGGACACCGGAACGAAGCGTGTCTTACCGGTCGCCGCGAACGCGACCGCCGCGTGTGCCCTCGCGACGGCCGTGCTGACATACTCGCAAGAGCATGTCTGTTTTGAGATAGACATTCGATCTCCACACTACGGCCGCTCGGCAAACCGGGCGGCGGCAAAGCGAAAAGACTATGAGCGAAGGCGTTTACGGGAATCAGGCTTCGGGACGTGTGACCCACAGCCTGCTGCGGTTGAGTACGGCCATGCGAAGCCAGGCATGGGATTGGGCGGAAGGCGCAGGCCTCACGCCGACGCAGGGCGAGATTCTCGTGCTGCTGCTGCAGCGCAAGGGCCCGATGCGGCTCGGCGAGATCGCGCGCGAGACGCAGCTGACCGCGGCGACCACGAGCGATGCGGTGAGCACGCTCGAGACGAAGGGTCTTGTCGAGAAGCGCCGTGCGCTGGACGACGGCCGCGCACTGGCCGTGCGCCTGTCGGCCCGTGGCCGGACGGCCGCGAAGAAGGCGCTGCAATGGCCTGAATTCCTGACGAAAGCGGTCGGCAAGCTCGGCGCGGACGAGCAGGGCACACTGTATCGCGCGCTGCTGAAGACGCTGCGCGAACTGCAGGTGGCCGGTGCGACGCCGCCGCAGCGCATGTGCTTGACGTGCGCCCACTTCCAGCCGGGCAAGCTGTCGAAGAAGACCGTGCATCACTGCGCGGCGCTCGACATCTCGATGTCCGACAGCGATCTGCGTCTCGACTGCTCGGTGCAGGAAGAGGCCGACGCGGCGACGCAGAAGAAGACCTGGAAGATTTTCGCCGGCTGACGTCCGTCGATCGACCGGGAGGCCGATGATGAACGCTGAAGTCGTGGCGATCCGCCACGTGCATTTCGAGGATCTCGGGAGCTTCGAGCAGGTGCTCGGCGAACGGGGCCGGCGGGTGCGCTACGTCGACGTCGGGTCGTCGCGGGTCGAGGTGCTCGACGTGCTCGAGCCGTCGCTCCTCGTCGTGCTCGGCGGGCCGCTCAGCGTGTACGACGATGCGCAATATCCGACGATCGCGCCGCTCGCGGCGCTCGTGCGCAAGCGCATCGACGCCGGGTTGCCGATCCTCGGGATCTGTCTCGGCTCGCAGTTCATCGCCCGGGCGCTCGGTGCGCGCGTCTATCCGGCCGCGCAGCACGAACTCGGCTGGACGCCGCTGACGCTCACCGATGCCGGTCGCGCCTCGCCGCTGCGCCATCTCGATGGTGCGGCGACGTCGATGCTGCATTGGCATGGCGACACGTTCGACCTGCCGGGCGGGGCGATTCATCTTGCCTCGACGCCGGCCTGCCGTCACCAGGCGTTCGCATGGGGCCAGCACGTGCTGGCGCTGCAATGCCATCCGGAAATCCGCACCGACCGATTCGAGCCGTGGCTGATCGCGAACGCCGGCGAAATCGCGGCGACGCCCGGCATCGACGCGTGTCAGTTGCGCGCCGATACCGCGCAGCACGGCCCCGCGCTCGAGGCGGCCGCGCGACGCATGTTCGCGGAGTGGCTCGACAGCGTCGGACTCTGACGCCGCCAGCGGCGCCGCCGTTCGCCGCGAAGGGATTGCTCGGCCCGCATTCGTTGCAGGCCGGCGCATCGCCGTATGCGCTGCCTTTTCTCCATTACCGGTAACCTGCCGTGCGCCGTACCTGACCATCCGCTTACTGCCGGGTGCGCCATCTGCACGCTTGCCGCCTGCGTGCTACGCTCGTTCGCTCTTTCCTTTCCTGGCGAGCGGCCTCCATGACTGCGCTGTTTTCCCCGTTCACGCTGCGCGGCGTGACCCTTCCGAACCGGATCGTGATCTCCCCGATGTGCCAGTATTCGGCCGAACGCGGCGAGGCGACCGACTGGCACATGATTCACCTCGGCCATCTCGCGCTGTCGGGCGCGGGGCTGCTCTGCATCGAGGCGACCGCGGTGGAACCCGACGGGCGCATCACGCATGGCGACCTCGGCCTCTGGGACGACGTGACGGAAGCCGCGCTGAAGCCGGTGCTGGCCGCGATCCGCAAGCATTCGCCGGTCCGCATCGCGATGCAGTTGTCGCATGCGGGGCGCAAGGCGTCGAGCAACGTGCCGTGGCAGGGCGGTCAGCTCGTGCCGGTCGCCGACGGCGGCTGGTTGCCGCATGCGCCGTCAGCCGTGCCGCACAAGGATGGCGAGACGCCGCCGCTCGCACTCGATGCCGCGGGCCTGAACCGGATCCGCGAAGCGTTCGCGGCGTCGGCGAAGCGGGCCGCACGGCTCGGCATCGACGCGATCGAGGTGCACGCGGCCCACGGCTACCTGCTGCACCAGTTCCTGTCGCCGCTCGCGAACCAGCGCACCGACGAATACGGCGGCTCGCTCGAAAACCGCATGCGCTTTCCGCTCGAGATCTTCGAGATCGTGCGTGCGGCGTTTCCGGAAGACCGGCCGGTCGGCGTGCGCGTGTCCGCGACCGACTGGGTCGAAGGCGGCTGGGAGCTCGACGATACGATCGCGTTCGCGCACGAACTGAAGCGCCGCGGCTGCGACTGGATCGACGTGTCGTCCGGCGGCGTGTCGCCGCTGCAGAAGATTCCGCTGTCGCCCGGTTACCAGGTGCCGTTCGCGCAGGCGGTGAAGCGCGCGGTCGGCATGCCGACGATCGCCGTCGGCCTGATCAACGAGCCGGCGCATGCGAACCGGCTCATCGAGGCCGGCGATGCCGATTTCGTCGCGATGGCGCGTGCAATGCTGTACGACCCGCGCTGGCCGTGGCATGCGGCGGCCGAGCTCGGCGCGCAGGTGACGGCGCCGCCGCAATACTGGCGCTCGCAGCCGCGCGAGCACAAGGCGTTGTTCGGCGACATCGCATTCGGCCAGCGTTGAGCACCGCGCGCAATATTGCGCGTGATGTTGAACGAAGCAATCGTGAACGTGTAGGATGCGGGTGATTCGCCGCATGCCTCGACGCGGCACCAACCGGTGCCGCGTTTTCGTTTTGCGCGGCGCCAGGCCGTGACCGCGGCCGTCTTCCATTCAAGTCGTCTTCACAAGGATTCGTTCGATGAGTTCACGCAGGATCGCGGTGCGCCGCTCGGGAGTACACGGTAAAGGCGTGTTCGCCGTGGCGCCGATCAAGGCCGGCGAGCGCGTAGTGGAATACAAGGGCGAACGAATTTCATGGAAGGAGGCGCTGCGCCGCCACCCGCACGACCCGAGCGAACCGAACCATACGTTCTACTTCGCACTGGACGAGGGCGGGGTGATCGACGGCAAGATCGACGGCAACAGCGCGCGCTGGATCAACCACTCGTGCGCGCCGAACTGCGAAGCCGAGGAAGTCAAAGGCCGCGTGTACATCCATGCGCTGCGCGACATCGGGCCGGAAGAGGAGCTGTTCTACGACTACGGCCTCGTGATCGACGCGAAGCTGACGAAGACGCTCAAGCGCGAGTACGCGTGCCATTGCGGTGCGGCGTCGTGCCGCGGCACGCTGCTCGCGACGTCCGACGAGGGCGGGAAGAAGAAAAAGAAGAAGGACAAGAAGGACGGCAAGTCCGAGTCCCGGTCGAAAGACAAGAAAAGCAAGAAGTGACGCAGGCGGCGGCGCATCGTGCGCTGCCGCTGCCGTTTCTGCAGACGGCTGCCGTATTGTGCAGCCGTGCTTCCCGCCTTCCTCATCCGGCGCGCGGCCCGATCAGCGGCCGCCCGCCGCGAGTCCCTCGATCTCTCAGTGCGTCGATGCGGCGGCCGGTGTTTCGCTGGCCGGCTGCTCGGTGCGCGCGACCAGCGGCACCCTCACCACGAAGCGCGAGCCGCCTTCCGATGCATCCTCGTACGACACGGTGCCGCCGTGCATCGCGATGATGTCGTGCACGATCGCGAGGCCGAGCCCGGCGCCCGTCTCGACGCCATTGCCGCTTTGCGCGTCGCCGCGGAAGAAGCGCTTGAACAGGTCGGCCTGCTGGTTGGCGGGCACGCCGGGGCCGTTGTCCTCGACGACGATCTCGGCGGCCGGCTGGCCGTCCTCGAGTGCGCCGCGCGCAACGTTCACCGTGATCCGTGCGCCGTCCGGCCGCGCGAGCGGGACGTACTTCAGCGCATTGTCGAGCAGGTTCGCGATCACCTCGCGCAACAGCACGGGGTTGCCGCGCACGACCAACTTCTCGTCGTCACCCGGATCGTCGGTGCGCTGGAAGCCGAGGTCGACGTGCGACGCAAGCGCGCGCGGCACCCATTCGGCACCCGTCTCGAACGCCATCGCCGCGAGGTCGACGTCGACGAACCGCGCGGCCTGTTCGCCCGGCTCGGCACGGGCGAGCGACAGCAACTGGTTGGACAGCCGCACCGCACGGTCGGCGGCCGCGCGCAGTTCGCGCACCGCGGCGAAGGTCTGGTGCGGGTCGCGCGCCACGGCTGCCTGCTCCGCGTGCAGCTTCACGGCCGTGAGCGGCGTGCGCAACTGGTGGGCGGCATCGGCGATGAACTTGCGCTGCGCATCGAGCGCGGTCTTCAGGCGGCCGAGCAGCGCGTTCATCGCGCTCGTCAGCGGCCGGATTTCCAGCGGCACCTCGGTTTCGTCGACCGGTTCCAGCGACGTGTGGGTCTGCCGGTTCAGCGAATCGGCCAGGTGCGTGAGCGGGCCGAGCTGCTGGTTCACGACGCGCCACACGATCCCCCAGCCCGCGAGCAGCAGCAGCAGCAGCGGCATCATGATCGCGACGAGGAATTCGGCCGCGATCCGGTAGCGGTGCCGCACCGGCTGCGCGACCTCGACGACCATCGGCTTGCCGCCTTCGACGTCGTCGACGCGCACCTGCGCGACCCGCACTGCACGGTTGTCGTATTCGGCCTCGAACACGTACGCGTGATGCATGCGGCGCACGTTGATGCCCTGGAGCGGCAGCTTCGGATCGCCGGCGAGTTCCTGTTCGCCGTCGCTGATCCGGTAGATCAACGCTTCGGCGGGATCGGAGAACATCGCCTGCGCAAGCGGCGGCACCGTGAACGGCGCGTCGGGGCCGGCGATCTGGATCTGTTTGGAGATGGCGGTCGCGAGATCGGCGAGCGAGCGGTCGATCACGTGCTGCGTGTATTGCCACGCGAGCCAGTAGGCGATCAGGCCGCTCATCAGCGCGAGCATCGACAGCGGGGCGGCGAGGCGCCGAAGCAGCGAGCGGCGCAGGCTGGTGGTCACAGCCGGATCAGGAGACATTTCGACGGGCAAATGGATAAACGCCGCTCACGGGGAGCGGCGCGGTCGTGCGCCGGGCGGCGACGCGGAGCAGCGCGCACACGCTGGCGGCACGTGGCCGCCCGGCGCGCGGTGCCGCGCTCAGACGCTCGCCGTCTGGCGGATTTCCTGCAGCAGGTAGCCGAAGCCGCGCACCGTGACGATTTCGACACGGCACTGCTCGAGTTTCTTGCGCACGCGGTGGACGTAGACTTCGATCGCGGTGTCGCCGAGATCGCCGCCGAAGTGCGTGAGGTGATCCTGCAACTGGGCCTTGCTGACGACGCGGCCGTGACGCAGCAGCAGCATCTCGAGCACCGCGAATTCGCGCGGCGACAGTTCGAGCGGCTTGTCGTCGTTGAAGATACGGCGATCGACGCCCGACAGGCGGACGCCACCGAGCGACACTTCCGGACGCGGCATGTCGCTGTGCGGGCCGCTGCGGCGCATCACCGCGCGGATGCGCGCTTCGAGCTCGGCCGGCTCGAACGGCTTGAGCATGTAGTCGTCGGCGCCGGAGTTCAGGCCCTGGATCCGGTCGTTCAGCTCGTCGCGCGCGGTCAGCACGATGACGGGCGTGTGGCGGTTGGTCTGGCGGAAGCGCGTGAGCAGCGTCATCCCGTCGATGCCCGGCAGGCCGAGGTCGAGGATCACGAGTTCGTGGCGGTTCTGTGCCAGCGCCTGTTCGGCAAAGATGCCGTCATGCACCATGTCGACGGTGAAGCCAGCCTGCTCGAGGCTGCTCTGGATACCGCGTGCGATGGGGCGGTCGTCTTCAATCAGAAGGAGTCGCATGAAGTTCGCTCAAGTACAATGGGTTGGCGGTTCAGGCACGCGGACAGCACGACGCCGTTTCCACAGGGGCGCCGCAACACCTGACATCAAGCATGGCGGCCAGCGAACGATTAAATCCAAACATGTCCGATATTTCGATCAACGACCTAGAAGCCGCGATCAATTTCTGGCGCGCCCGCTCGCCGTCGAGCGGCGACGAACTCAAACTCTGCGAAGAGGCCAGCGCGCTTTCCAAGCCGTATGCGCTGCTGATTGTACAGCGCGAAAGCGCGCTGCAACTGGAAGGTTTGGACCCCAAGGCACGGAAAGCCTACGAGGCTTACGTGCGCCTTAAGGATGGCTTGGAAAGCTGAAGGCTTCCGCTGACTACATCCTAGAAAACGTTCATCGAAATGAAAAGTTGACGCGCCGCGCATCGAAAGACGCGCGGCGGTAGAGGAATGCCTCAGGCGGCGGGTTGCGCGTGCGCGCCGGCACGGTCGATGAACAATGCCAGTTCGATGTCGCGTTCGGTGAGGCCGTCGGCATCGTGGGTCGACAGCGTGATGTCGACGCGGTTGTACACGTTGAACCATTCCGGATGGTGGTTCATTTCCTGCGCCTTGATCGCGACGCGCGTCATGAAGCCGAACGCTTCGTTGAAATCGGCGAAGCGCAGGCTGCGCTGGATCGCATCGCGGCCCGGGACGGCCGTCCAGAGCGGCAGGCCTTCGAGCCGGGTCTTGCGTTCTTCTGATGTGAGCTTGTGGATCATCTTGCACCTCTCGGTCGGTAACGGCGCCCGCGCGCGGCTTCGCCGCGCGGCGAAGCCGGCATCGGTCATTGTTTCATAGTTGTGGGACGGGCATCCGGGGACGGCCATCCGGCGACGGGCACCGGGGAAGGCGATCGGGAGGCCGCCAGCGGCGCGTCCCGGCGCCCTCGTACGTCACGCGTCGGCGTCGTCCGGCCAGCCTTCGCCCGTGCCGCGATGCAGCACGCGATCGGTATCGAGCACCGCGCCGGCGGCGAACTCGGGCAGCGCCGCCAGCCGATCGGCGAGCGCACGGCCGTCGACGTCGGCGAGCGCGAACAGCTGCGTGAAATCGTCGATCACGAAGTAGGTCTTCTGGAACGTGTCGATCCGGTACTTCGTGCGCATCACGCGCTCGAGGTCGAAGCCGAGCCGGTTCGGCGCCGCGCTTTCGAGGCTGTACAGGCTTTCGCCCTTGCTCGACACGATCCCGGCGCCATAGATCGACAACCCGTTCGTGCCGCGCGGGTCACGGATCAGCCCGAATTCCACCGTATACCAGTAGAGCCGCGCGAGGCGCGCCAGCGCCGCTTCATCGTCGGCGGCTGCGAGCGCGGTGCGGCCGTACGCCTGCATGTAGTCGGCGAACACCGGGTCGATCAGCAGCGGCACGTGGCCGAACAGGTCGTGGAAACAGTCGGGTTCCTGCAGGTAGTCGAGCTGGTCGGGGCGGCGCATCCACCAGGTGACGGGGAAGCGCCGGTTCGCGAGATGCTCGAAGAATACGCGATCGGGCACGAGGCCCGGCACCGCGACGATCTCCCAGCCCGTTGCCGGCTTCAACTGGCGGTTGACGTCGGCGAACGACGGCACGCGATCGGCCGGCAGGTCGATCTTCCCGAGCCCCGCGACGAACGCGTCGCATGCGCGCCCGCGCAGCAGCGCCGACTGGCGTGCATAGAGCTGCTTCCACACCGCGTGGTCGACCTGGCCGTAACGTGCAAGCGGCTGGTCGATGGTGAAATCGGCGCGGGTTTCGAGGCCCGCATCGAACTGCTCCTGCAGTTTCGCGGTGACGACGGTGGACATGATCTGGCTCTGCACGTGGCGGTTGGGAACCATGCAAGTGTAGAGCGGGCTGCGCGCGGAATGGGCGCATAGTTGGCGTTGATTCGCTTGTTGATGCGATAATCTCGCACCAAATCACGAATTAATGCGGAGAATGATCATGCTGGAACTAGACCACTTCGATCTCGCACTACTGGACGTGCTGCAGCGCTTCGGCCGCGCGACGCACCAGCAACTCGGCGAGGAGGTGCCGCTGTCGCCGTCGCAGATTGGCCGGCGGCTGCAGCGGCTCGAGGCGGCCGGCGTGATCGAAGGCTATCGCGTGATGCTGCGCCCCGAAAAGCTCGGGCTCGGCGTCACCGCGTTCACGAGCCTCAAGCTCAAGCACCACGGTGATTCGATCATCGAGCAGTTCCAGCAGCAGATCGACGTGCTGCCCGAAGTGCTCGAATGCCATGCGGTGGTGGGCGATGCCGACTATCTGCTGCGGATCGTCGCGCCCGACCTGAACGCGCTGTCGCAGTTCGTGATGAAGAAGCTGATGCGCGTGCCGGGCGTCGACAGCGTGCGCTCGAACATCGTGCTGACGACCTTCAAGCGCAACGGCGCGCTGCCGCTCGCGCACCTGGCGCCCGGCGCCGCCTGACGCGGCAACCGCGCGGCGGCAGGGTTGACGGTGGCGCGGGTTGCGCCGCCTTGGGGCAGGGGCCGGATCAGGCTGCTTCGTGCGGCGCGTCGGCGTTCAGCAGGTCGACGTACGCGACTGAGACGAGATCGTCCTGCGACACGCCGAGCTTCGCGAACACGTCGTGCGCTTCGGCTTCGCCGCCGGCTTCGTCGTCATCGGGGCCGAGCACGACTTCCAGTTCGATGAAATCGCCGAGGCCGTCGACCCGGTCGAGGTGGATGCGCGTGCGGCCCGCGAGGTACACGTGCCGTTCCTTCGTCACGATCCCGCGCGTGGTCAGCGCGGTGGCGAGCAGCGCGTGCATCGCGTCGGGATTCGTCACAGGGCTGCGCGTGTAGTACGACGCCTTCGGGCCGTCGCGGTCGTCGCGCTGGTAGAAGATCAGTTCGGCCGGCGTGCCATCCTCGAAGCGGCGCAGCTTCAGCCGGCCGCGCGGCACGTCATAGAAGAAATCCTGCTGGCGATAGAACAGCGGCGCTTCGGTCGCGAGCCTGGCCGCCTGTTCGCGCAGCTGGTCGAATTCGCGGGCGCGGGCTTTGATCTCGATGTTGCGGGCCATGCGGGTCTCCTTCAATCGGGGTCTCGCGGTGTGCGAACGCACAATCTAGCAAAAAGCCCGCGAAGGTGGCGTGACGACCGGCGGGACGCGGCGACACGACGCGGCCGGGAGGGTCGGCCCCGTGATTTCCCCGTTCACGCACGCGATGGCCCGCACGGTCGCCGGCTGCCGACCGGCGACGTGCCACCCGTTGACGCCCGGTGCGCGGCCGGTCCCAGCGCTATCAGCGCCACTCATATCGCCCACTGCGCTTCGATCAGCCGCAGCGCCGCCGCGATCGCCGGTTCGTCGCGCCGCTCCGCGAGCGTCACGAACGTCAGTTCGGTGGGCACCGTCACGGGCTCGACGATCGTCAGCGCATGCGCGTGCGCTTCGGCCAGCGCGGTCGAGTCGCGCGCGAGCGTCAACCCGATCCCCGATTTGACGAGATCGAGCATCGACTGCTCCTGGTCGACCTCGGCCACCTTGAGCGGCTGCGCGCCGGCTTCGGCGAAGCGCCGTGACAGCAGCCGGTGGTGCGCGGACGCCGGCGGCGTCCAGATCCACGGCAGCGTGGCAAGCGCGCGCCAGTCGTGCGCGCGCTGCACGCGCTCCTTCCAGCCGGCCGGCGCGAGTACGCGGTACTGGAAATGCGTGAGCGTGACGGTGTGGAACAGGGCGCCGTCGAACGGATCGTCCTCGCCCGGCCGGCCGATGTAGTAGCCGACGTCGAGCGCCCGCGTGCGCACCTGTTCGATCACCCAGCCCGACATCCCGTGCCGCAGCGCCGTCTCGATCTGCGGATGGGTTTCGACGAGCGCGCGCAGGAAGCCGCCGAGCCGCAGGAAGCCCGGATCGAGGATCGTGCCGATCCGCAGCCGGCCGCGCACCTCGTGCCGCAGCGCAGCAGCGGCGCGCTGCACGTCGGCGGCCGCGGCGAGCGCGCGTTCCGCATGCGGCAGCAGCGTCTGGCCGTCGCGCGTGAGCGCGAGGCCGCGCGACGTGCGCGTGAACAGCGTGACGCCGAGCGTTTCCTGCAGATGCTTGATCTGCAGGCTGACCGCCGGCTGCGTCAGGTGCAACTGCACGGCGGCGCGCGTCAGGTTGCCTTCGCGTGCGACCGTCGCGAACGCGCGGAGCAGGGTGAGATCCATCGTCGTGATATGAGCGCAGCTTATAACGCAGTTCAGCATAACTCATTGGATCGGCGGCCGGCGGCCGGAGTACGCTTCATCGGTCGTGGCGCGGGGCCGCAAGCGCGGCTCGCGACGCACTATGCTGAAAATGACGCGCGGCGTTGCGCCGCGTGACAGGAGACAAATCGTGACTACCCAACGCACGCTAGAAGGCGAATTCGATTACGTGATCGTCGGCGCGGGCACCGCGGGCTGCGTGCTCGCGAACCGCCTGACCGAGGATCCCGACATCCACGTGCTGCTGCTCGAAGCGGGCGGCAAGGACGACTATCACTGGATCCATATCCCGGTCGGCTATCTGTATTGCATCGGCAACCCGCGCACCGACTGGCTGTACAAGACGCAACCCGAAGCCGCGCTCAACGGCCGTGCGCTGTCGTATCCGCGCGGTCGGGTGCTCGGTGGCTGCTCGTCGATCAACGGGATGATCTACATGCGCGGCCAGCGCGAGGATTACGACAGCTGGGCGCAGGAAACCGGCGACGCCGGCTGGTCGTGGGACAGCGTGCTGCCGATCTTCAAGCGCAGCGAGGATCACCATGCGGGCGCGAGCGACGCGCACGGCGCGGGCGGCTACTGGCGTGTCGAGAAGCAGCGGCTGCGCTGGGAGATCCTCGAATCGTTCGCGCAGGCCGCGCAGCAGACGGGCATCCCGGCAACCGACGATTTCAACCGCGGCGACAATTCCGGGGTCGGCTATTTCGAGGTGAACCAGAAGCGCGGCGTGCGCTGGAATACGTCGAAGGCGTTCCTGCGGCCCGCGATGGCGCGCCCGAACCTGACCGTGATCACCGGCGCGCAGGCGCAGCGCGTGATCTTCGACGGGCGGCGCGCGGTCGGCGTCGAATACCACGGCGGTGGCACGGATTACGTCGCGCGGGCGCGTTCGGAGGTATTGCTGACGTCCGGCGCGGTGAATTCGCCGCAGCTGCTCGAACTGTCGGGTATCGGTGATGGCCGGCGGCTGCAGGCGCTCGGCATCGACGTCGTGCAGGATCTGCCGGGTGTCGGCGAAAACCTGCAGGACCACCTGCAATTGCGGATGGCGTTTCGCGTCGAGGGCGTGCGCACGCTCAACACGCTGTCCGCGCACTGGTGGGGCAAGCTGATGATCGGCGCCGAATATGCGTTGCTGCAGCGCGGGCCGATGTCGATGGCGCCGTCGCAGCTCGGCGCATTCGCAAAATCCGATCCCGACGATCCCGCGCTCACGCGCCCCGATCTCGAATACCACGTGCAGCCGCTGTCGCTCGAACGCTTCGGCGAGCCGCTGCACAGCTTCAACGCGTTTACGGCGTCCGTGTGTCATCTGCGGCCGACGTCGCGCGGCAGCGTGCATATTGCGAGCGCCGATCCGGGCGCACCACCCGCGATTGCGCCGAACTATCTGTCGACCGACCACGATCGCCACGTCGCCGCGAACGCGCTGCGGCTCACGCGCCGGATCGCGTCCGCGCCGGCGCTCGCGCGCTATCGGCCCGAGGAGATCCTGCCGGGCCTGCAGTATCGAAGCGAAGCCGAGCTGATCGAGGCGGCCGGCGTCGTCGGCACGACGATCTTCCATCCGGTCGGCACCTGCCGGATGGGGCGTGCCGACGATGCGCGCGCGGTGGTCGACAGCCGGCTGCGCGTACGCGGCATCGCGGGGCTGCGAATCGTCGATGCATCGGTGATGCCATTCATTACATCGGGCAACACCAATTCGCCGACGCTGATGATCGCCGAGCGTGCGAGCGACATGATTCGTGCCGATCGCCGTGCGGCGCGCGAAGCGACGCCGGTGCGCACGGATCAGGCGGTGACAGCCGCGTGACGGAACGCTGACACGCACGACAGCGGGCCGTCATGATGACGCCCGCTGATTCGCTATGCGAAACAAGCTGCTGTTGCAGCGGCGGTGCCGATGACGCCGATGGGCACCGAATAACACCGGTTCGCCCGGCAAGATCCATGCAAGCCGTGCCGCCGCACGGCTTTTTTGTTGCGTGCGTGCCGGGCCGCGCGGGTGGTCAACGCACGATGATGCACGTGTCAAAAAAACGGCGCGAAAAACCGTGCACAGCCGCGTGCGACATGGCGGCCAGCCCTATAAGTGCAAATCCCGATGATTGCACTGCACCAACGGCGAGACAATGTGGCGCAGTGTAGAGACGCGTCGGCGCGGGAGACCACCCTCGAGGCGTAACACGGCGCCCGGGGCAGACCGCTCATCCGCTGACCTGTTTCGCGGACGCTTCTCGCGAATCTTCCCGGTGCTTCGCCTGACTTCGTACGGAAGGGAACATGATTCTCGGCGACACGATTCTGGAAACACGCGGACTGACCAAGGAATTCAGGGGTTTCACGGCCGTCAACGGCGTGAACCTGCGTGTGCGTCGCGGTGCGATCCATGCGCTGATCGGGCCGAACGGCGCGGGCAAGACCACCTGCTTCAACCTCCTCACCAAATTCCTGACGCCGACGGCCGGCCAGATCGTCTTCAACGGCATCGACATCACCGACGAGCGGCCCGCGCAGGTTGCGCGGCGCGGCATCATCCGCTCGTTCCAGATCTCGGCCGTCTTCCCGCACCTGACCGCGCTGCAGAACGTGCGCATCGGGCTGCAGCGCGCGCTCGGCACCGAATTCCATTTCTGGCGCAGCGAACGCACGCTGAAGCGGCTCGACGACCGCGCGATGGACCTGCTCACGCAGGTCGGCCTCACCGATTTCGCGCAGGTGCCGACCGTCGAGCTCGCGTACGGCCGCAAGCGCGCGCTGGAGATCGCGACCACGCTCGCGATGGAGCCCGAACTGATGCTGCTCGACGAGCCCACGCAGGGGATGGGCCACGAGGACGTCGATCGCGTGACCGCGCTGATCAAGAAGGTCGCGAGCGGCCGCACGATCCTGATGGTCGAGCACAACATGAACGTGATCGCGGGCATCTCCGACACGATCACCGTCCTGCAACGCGGCGAGGTGCTGGCCGAAGGCTCGTATGCGGAAGTGTCGAAGAATCCGCTCGTCATCGAGGCCTACATGGGCAGCGCCGACGCGGCGCTCGCGGGGGCGCACGCATGAAGCACAGCGAACGGGAGGAACGCGAATTGAGCGGCGTCGAAAGCGGTACGCCCGCGCTGGAGATCACGGGCCTGGAGGCCTGGTACGGGGAATCCCACATATTGCACGGTGTCGACCTGACGGTGCATCGCGGTGAAGTCGTCACGCTGCTCGGCCGCAACGGCGCGGGCCGCACGACGACGCTGCGCGCGATCATGGGCCTCACGGGGCGCCGCAGCGGGTCGATCAAGGTCGCGGGCAACGAGACGATCGGCCTCGCGACGCACCGCATCGCGCATTACGGCATCGGCTACTGCCCGGAGGAGCGCGGGATCTTCTCGAGCCTGTCGTGCGAGGAGAACCTGATGCTGCCGCCGCTGATCGGGCCGCGCGAGCACGCGATGCCGATCGACGAGATCTACGCGATGTTCCCGAACCTCGCGTCGCGCCGGCAGAGCCAGGGCACGCGGCTGTCCGGCGGCGAGCAGCAGATGCTCGCGGTTGCACGGATCCTGCGCACCGGCGCGAACCTGCTGCTGCTCGACGAGATCTCCGAAGGCCTCGCGCCGGTGATCGTGCAGGCACTGGCGCGGATGATCGTCGCGCTGAAGGCGCGCGGCTACACGATCGTGATGGTCGAACAGAATTTCCGCTTCGCCGCGCCGCTCGCCGACCGGTTCTACGTGATGGAGCATGGCAGCATCGTCGAACATTTCCAGGCGGCCGAACTGGAAAGCAAGATGCCGACCCTGCACGACCTGCTCGGGGTATGACGCCGCCCCGTTTCCCTTGCCGCTAGCCGTGGCGGCCCTCGAACAACCACAACGCATCAGAACAACAGGAGACGTCAATGAAAATGAAGACCCTCGCACAGGCCTGTCTCGCACTCGCGACTGCCGCGTTCACCGCCGGCGCCGCACACGCGGCGGATACCGTGAAGATCGGCTTCATCACCGACATGTCGGGGCTTTACGCGGATATCGACGGGCAGGGCGGTCTCGAGGCGATCCGCATGGCAGTGGCCGACTTCGGCGGCAAGGTGCTCGGCAAGCCGATCGAGGTCGTCTATGCCGATCACCAGAACAAGGCCGACATCGCCGCATCGAAGGCGCGCGAATGGATGGACCGCGGCGGGCTCGACCTGCTGGTCGGCGGCACGAACTCGGCCACCGCGCTGTCGATGAACCAGGTCGCGGCCGAGAAGAAGAAGGTCTACATCAACATCGGCGCGGGCGCCGACACGCTGACCAACGAGCAGTGCACGCCGTACACGGTCCACTACGCATACGACACGATGGCGCTCGCGAAGGGCACCGGCTCGGCGGTGGTGAAGCAGGGCGGCAAGTCGTGGTTCTTCCTGACGGCCGACTATGCGTTCGGCAAGGCGCTCGAGAAGAACACGTCGGACGTCGTGAAGGCGAACGGCGGCCAGGTGCTCGGCGCGGTGCGTCACCCGCTGTCCGCGTCGGATTTCTCGTCGTTCCTGCTGCAGGCGCAATCGTCGAAGGCGCAGATCCTCGGCCTTGCGAACGCGGGCGGCGACACGATCAACTCGATCAAGGCCGCGAAGGAGTTCGGCATCACGAAGACGATGAAGCTCGCCGCGCTGCTGATGTTCATCGACGACGTGCACAGCCTCGGCCTCGAGACGACGCAGGGCCTGGTGCTGACCGACAGCTGGTACTGGAACCGTGACGCGGCGTCGCGCCAGTGGGCGCAGCGCTACTTCGGCAAGATGAAGAAGATGCCGTCGAGCCTGCAGGCGGCCGACTACTCGTCGGTGACGACCTACCTGAAGGCCGTCCAGGCCGCCGGCACGACCGACTCCGACAAGGTGATGGCCGAGCTGAAGAAGATCAAGATCGGCGACTTCTACGCGAAGGGCTATATCCGCCAGGACGGCAGCATGATCCACGACATGTATCTGATGGAGGTGAAGAAGCCGTCGGAATCGAAGGAGCCGTGGGATTACTACAAGGTGCTCGCGACGATTCCGGGCGAGCAGGCGTTCGGTACCAAGCAGGAGACGCGCTGCGCGTTGTGGAAGTAAGCAGGGCGTAGCGGCGCGCGCGGGCGCGCCGCTCGGTGGCGGCTGCAGCGATGTGCCCGCTGCGCCGCCCGCGTACGCGATGCATAAAGGTTGCGTACGCAACGAAACTCATTCTGACGGCTAAGTCGATGGAAATCTTTGGCATTCCGTTGCCGGCGATGCTGAGCCAGTTGCTGCTCGGGCTCGTCAACGGCTCGTTCTACGCGATCCTGAGCCTCGGGCTCGCGGTGATCTTCGGGCTGCTCAACGTGATCAACTTCGCGCACGGCGCGCTGTTCATGCTGGGCGCGATGCTCGCGTGGATGGGCCTGTCGTATTTCGCGTTGCCGTACTGGGCGATGCTCGTGATCGCGCCGCTGGTGGTCGGCGCGTTCGGAATCCTGATCGAACGCTCGATGCTGCGCTGGCTGTACAAGCTCGATCACCTGTACGGGTTGCTGCTCACATTCGGGCTCACGCTGGTCGTCGAAGGCGTGTTCCGGTCGATCTACGGTTCGTCCGGCCAGCCGTACGACGTGCCGTCGCAGCTGTCCGGCGCCACCAACCTCGGTTTCATGTTCCTGCCGAACTACCGCGCGTGGGTCGTCGTCGCGTCGCTCGCGGTGTGTCTCGCGACGTGGTTCGTGATCGAGAAGACGCGCTTGGGTGCGTACCTGCGCGCGGGCACCGAGAACCCGAAGCTCGTCGAGGCATTCGGCGTGAACGTGCCGATGATGATCACGCTCACCTACGGCTTCGGCGTCGCGCTCGCCGCGTTCGCGGGCGTGCTGGCCGCGCCGGTGATCCAGGTGTCGCCGCTGATGGGCCAGCCGATGATCATCACCGTGTTCGCGGTGGTCGTGATCGGCGGGATGGGCTCGATCCTCGGCTCGATCGTCACGGGCCTGCTGCTCGGCGTGATCGAGGGCTTCACGCGCGTGTTCTACCCCGAAGCGTCGGCCACGGTCGTGTTCGTGATCATGGCGATCGTGCTGCTGTTCCGCCCGGCGGGGCTCTTCGGCAAGGAAAAATGATGCAGAGAAAAGTGCTCTACGGCGTGCTGCTCGCCGCACTGCTCGCCGCGCCGTTCATCGGCGCGTATCCGGTGTTCGTGATGAAGGTGCTCACGTTCGCGCTGTTCGCGGCCGCGTTCAACCTGCTGATCGGCTATACGGGGCTGCTGTCGTTCGGCCATGCGATGTTCCTCGCGACCGCCGGCTATGCGACCGGTTATTCGATGCAGACGCTCGGTTTCACGCCGGAGCTCGGCGTGCTGGTCGGCACCGTTGCCGCGACGCTGCTCGGGCTCGTCGTCGGGCTGTTCGCGATCCGGCGGCAGGGCATCTACTTCGCGATGATCACGCTCGCGTTCGCGCAGATGGTCTACTTCATCTACCTGCAGGCGCCGTTCACGCACGGCGAGGACGGGCTGCAGGGCGTGCCGCGCGGCCACCTGTTCGGGCTGCTCGACCTGTCGAACGACGTCGCGCTGTACTACGTCGTGCTGGCGGTGGTGGTCGCCGCGTGCGCGTTCATCGTGCGGGTCGTGCATTCGCCGTTCGGCCAGGTGCTCGTCGCGATCAAGGAGAACGAGGCGCGCGCGATTTCGCTCGGCTACGACACCGACCGCTTCAAGCTGCTCGCGTTCATCCTGTCGGCGGGCATCGCGGGGCTGGCCGGCTCGCTGAAGGTGCTCGTGCTCGGCTTCGAGACGCTGTCGGACGCGTACTGGACGATGTCGGGCCTCGTCGTGCTGATGACGCTCGTCGGCGGGATGGGCACGCTGTTCGGGCCGCTGCTGGGCGCGGCGCTGATCGTCGCACTGGAAGACCGGCTCGGCGACATCGGCGAATGGCTCGCGTCGACGACGGGCGTCGCGTGGTTCCATTCGCTCGGCGAATCGGCGACGATCGTCACGGGGCTGATTTTCATCGCATGCGTGCTTGCATTCCGGCGCGGCATCGTCGGTGAAATGGTCGCGCGGATCAAGCCGCTCAGGGCGTCCTGAATGCGTGCGACGCGCGTCACCGGGCGTTGATGCGAAGCACCATCCGGCATGCTCCGGAAGGGCGTCGCAGCGGGCTCGGGCCGGCGCCGTGCGGCAAGCTGGTGCCCCATTTTCGTGCGGCGATGCACCATAGGGGTAAATGCTAAGTTGTCGCACCGTGAAAGGTCCTTTAATCTTCGTCCTAGTTCTGATGCACCGCGAAACGAATTTGCAGGTGGAGAACGAGGAGACAATCGAGGCACAAAGTGCCCGGACCCCAAAGCGCTGTTGGACGGAATCCAACAGCGCTTTTTCATTTGCGTGCACGGATTTCCGCTGTTGGTGCATCGGCCTGCGCAGTGGCCGTATTCCGCGCTTGCGTTCGCACCGCGCTTCTTCCGCGCTCCGCCGCGTTCCTCCGTTTTCCAGTTTTCCGCTTTCCCACGATTCGTTCGCAGACGATGCGCAGCCGTACGCTGGCCGTTCGGGCTAACCCGGTTGGCGTGCGCAAAACGCGTCCGTTACACTCAGCTTTCGCCGACCGAGCGGTCGGGAAAATCGGTCGGCAGTTCTCCTACAAGCAGAATGCAGAAGAGGGAGTACGGTTGGATGAGCAGCGCAGGACGATGGATCGGGGCAGGAAGGGCGGCAGGTGCCGTTCGTTCGTCGTGGGGTTGGGCTGCTGTCACCGCGGCCTTCCCGAGCCGTTCTGCGGCCTGTAGGCGCGTTCCGGCGTCATCGCCGGTCGTTGCATGTGCATCCGTATCGATATTCGCATCCGCGTCCGCATTGGCATGAGCAACCGGCTTCCCGATCATGCGCCGCTCGCGAGCCTGGCCGCATCAGGCCGGGCCGACGTGTCTTTCCTTGATCGTTGCGCATGCATCGATTGCCCGCACGATTCCGCCTTTCTCCGCTTTCTTCATCCAGACGACACCGCTGCTGCGCATCGTGACGGTCGAACGACCGTTTCGACCGCGGGCCGGTGCGTCCGCGCGCGGTGCCGTCCGGGTGTCGTTGCGGGTGTGGCGTTTCACGGGAAAACGAGCGTAGGCGTGGCAAGGCGAGATAGTTAAATTATTAACTTGTTTGGGGACCGGGAGCCGCCCGAGCGACCCGTGGCTTTTTCGAGCAGCGTTTGGAGACAACGTAAATGAAGATGAATCGATGGATGGAGGCCGTGCTCGCCGCGGGCCTCGTGTGTGCGGCGGCGACGGCGTCGGCGCAGGTGAAGATCGGCGTGACGCTGTCTGCCACCGGGCCGGCCGCGTCGCTCGGGATTCCGGAAAAGAACACGATCGCGCTGCTGCCGAAGGAAATCGCCGGCAAGAGCGTGCAGTACATCGTGCTCGACGACGCATCCGACACGAGCCGCGCGGTGCAGAACGTGCGCAAACTGATCGATGAAGATCACGTCGACGCGATCATCGGCTCGTCCGTCACCCCGAACTCGCTCGCGATGCTCGACCCCGTGTCGCAGGGCAAGACGCCGACGATCTCGCTTGCGGCGAGCGCCCAGATCATCTCCCCGATGGACGCGAAACGCGCATGGATGTTCAAGGTGCCGCAGAACGACCAGCTGATGGCCGACGCGATCGCCGGCTACATGGCGAAGCACGGCGTGAAGACGGTCGGCTTCATCGGCTTTGCCGATGCGTACGGCGACAGCTGGTACAACACGTTCAACGGGGCGGCCGCGAAGAACGGCCTGAAGGTGGTGTCGAACGAGCGCTACAACCGCACCGACGCGTCGGTGATGGGGCAGGTGCTGAAGCTGATGGGCTCGAATCCGGATGCGGTGCTGATCGCCGGCTCGGGCACGCCGGCGGCGCTGCCGGCGAAGACGCTGAAGGAGCGCGGCTACAAGGGCAAGGTGTATCAGACGCACGGCGTCGCGAACAACGACTTCCTGCGAGTGTGCGGCAAGGATTGCGAAGGCGAGATCCTGCCGGCCGGCCCCGTGCTCGTGACCGACCAGCTGCCCGATTCGAACCCGGTGAAGAAGCCGGCGCTCGGCTACAAGGCCGCGTACGAGAAGGCGTACGGCGCGGGCTCGCTGGCGACGTTCGGCGGCCATGCGTGGGACGCGGGGCTGTTGCTGCAGCGTGCGATTCCGGAAGCACTGAAGAAGGGCCAGCCGGGCACCGAGGCGTTCCGCGAGGCGCTGCGCGCGTCGATCGAGAACGTGAAGGACCTGCCCGTGTCGCACGGCGTGATCAACATGACGCCGACCGACCACAACGGCTTCGACACGCGTGCGCGCGTGATGGTGCAGATCGTCGACGGCAAGTGGAAGCTGCAGGCCGAGTAAGCATCACGTGAAACCGGCGTGCGCGGCGCGAATGGCGCCGTGCATGCCGTCGGCAGGGCGGCGGGCCTGACGGCCCCGCGACCATGCCGTCTGGAACCGCCGGGGCCGCCTGCATGGCGCCC
Organism: Burkholderia sp. HI2714; assembly: GCF_002223085.1. Taxonomy (NCBI): domain Bacteria; kingdom Pseudomonadati; phylum Pseudomonadota; class Betaproteobacteria; order Burkholderiales; family Burkholderiaceae; genus Burkholderia; species Burkholderia sp. HI2714. Next base: position 69,800 of record NZ_NKFM01000004.1, read on the forward strand.
GATGCGTCGACCTTGCCGTCCGCGCCCCGGCCGTCCCGTCGTTCGTTTCTCCGCAGCATTCTCGATACACGAAACGTATGGATCTCTCGATTGCAGCGATCCTCGCGCAAGACGGCATCACGACCGGCGCCATATATGCATTGCTGTCGCTGGCGCTCGTGCTGGTGTTTTCCGTCACGCGGGTGATCTTCATTCCCCAGGGCGAATTCGTCGCCTACGGTGCGCTGACGCTTGCCGCGTTGCAGGCGCAGAAATTTCCCGCCACCTGCTGGCTGCTGTTCGTGATGGGCATCGCGTGCTTCCTGCTCGAAGTCGGCGGCCTGATCCGGCATCGCGAACGGCGCCATCAGCTCGGCCGCACGCTCGCGACACTCGGCAGCCGCTACGTCCTGCTGCCGCTCGCGGTGTTCGCGATCACGCGCAGCTTTGCCGTGCAGCCGCTGCCGATGCTTGCGCAGATCGCACTGACGCTCGCGATCGTCGTGCCGATGGGGCCGTTCGTCTACCGGCTCGTCTACCAGCCGATCGCGGAAGGCACGACGCTGCTGCTGCTGATCGTATCGGTGGCCGTCCACTTCGCGATGGTCGGCCTCGGGCTCGTGATGTTCGGCGCGGAAGGTTCGCGCACCAACGGCTTCTCGGATGCGTCGCTGTCGATCGGCAGCATGACCGTGTCGGTGCAGAGCATCCTGGTCGTCGTGACGGCGCTCGTGCTGATCGGCGCGCTGTACGTGTACTTCGGCCGCACGATCGCCGGCAAGGCGCTGCGCGCGACGTCGGTGAACCGGCTCGGCGCGCGGCTCGTCGGCATCGGCACGACCGAGGCCGGGCGGCTCGCGTTCACGTTCGCGGCGGGGCTCGGCGTGCTGTCCGGGATTCTCGTCGGCCCGCTGACGACGATCTACTACGACTCGGGCTTCCTGATCGGCCTGAAGGGGTTCGTCGGCGCGATCATCGGCGGGCTCGTCAGCTATCCGCTCGCGGCCGCCGGCTCGCTGCTCGTCGGCGTGCTCGAATCGTATTCGTCGTTCTGGGCGAGCGCCTACAAGGAGGTGATCGTGTTCACGCTGATCATTCCGGTGCTGCTGTGGCGGAGCTTCGCCACGCCGCACACGGAAGAGGAAGAGGAGTGACACGATGAAGACGATGGTGCGCAACAAGACCTTCTGGGTGTTTCTCGTGGTGCTGTTCGCGCTGCCGGTGCTGCCCGGCGCGCTGCAGGTGCCTGAATACTGGATCACGCTGCTGAACTACATCGGCCTCTACGCGATCGTCGCGATCGGGCTGGTGCTGCTCACGGGCGTCGGCGGAATGACGAGCTTCGGGCAGGCCGCGTTCGTCGGCATCGGCGCCTATGCGACCGCGCTCCTGACGACGCGCTACGGCGTGTCACCGTGGTTCGCGCTGATCGTCGGCGTCGTGCTGACGGCGCTCGTCGCGCTCGTGCTCGGCGCGGTCACGATGCGGCTGTCCGGCCACTTCCTGCCGCTCGGCACGATCGCGTGGGGCCTCGCGCTGTTCTACCTGTTCGGCAACCTCGAACTGCTCGGCAAGTACGACGGGATCAACGGGATTCCGGCACTGAACCTGTTCGGTATCGAACTCGGGAGCGGCCGTAGCCTGTACTTCCTGATCTGGGCCGTCGTGCTGGCCGCGATCGTGTCGGTGCAGAACCTGCTGAACAGCCGCCCGGGCCGCGCGATCCGCGCGCTGCGCGGCGGCGGCGTGATGGCCGAGGCGATGGGCGTGAACACGGCCTGGATGCGCGTCGTGATCTTCGTCTATGCAGCCGTGCTCGCGGCCATCTCGGGCTTCCTTTACGCACACCTGCAGCGTGCGGTGAACCCGACACCGTTCGGGCTGAACCACGGGATCGAGTTCCTGTTCATGGCCGTGGTGGGCGGCGTGTCGCACGTGTGGGGCGCCGTGCTCGGCGCGGCGATCCTCACCGTGCTGCAGGACTACCTGCAGACGCTGCTGCCGAAGCTGCTCGGTTCGGAAGGCAACTTCGAGATCATCGTGTTCGGCGTGCTGATGGTGCTGCTGCTGCAGTACGCGCGCCAGGGTGTGTGGCCGTTCGTCGCCAGGCTGTTCCCGCGCGGGCCGCGTGCCCATGTGCCCGAGCACGCCGATCCGTTGCCGCAACGCCCGAAGCCTGCGGCCGGCGAGCCGCTGCTCGTCGTCGACAACGCGCGCAAGCAGTTCGGCGGGCTCGTGGCCGTCAACGACGTCAGCTTCGACGTGAAAGCGGGGCAGATCATCGGGCTGATCGGCCCGAACGGCGCCGGCAAGTCGACCACGTTCAACCTCGTGACGGGCGTGCTGAAGCCGACGGGCGGCACGATCACGTTCCGTGGCGAGCGCATCGACGGGCTCACATCGCGCCAGATCGTCCGCCGCGGCATCGGCCGGACGTTCCAGCACGTGAAGCTATTGCCGGCGATGACGGTGCTCGAGAACGTCGCAATCGGTGCGCACCTGCGCGGCCGTACGGGCGTGTGGCGCAGCGTCGCGCGGCTCAATGCCCACGAGGAAGCGCAGTTGCTGGCCGAGGCCACACGGCAGATTCGCCGCGTCGGACTCGAAAAGCATATGTACGACGAAGCGGGCAGCCTCGCGCTGGGCCAGCAGCGGATTCTCGAAATCGCACGGGCGCTGTGCTGCGACCCGACGCTGCTGCTGCTCGACGAGCCGGCCGCCGGGCTGCGTTACCAGGAGAAGCAGCAACTCGCCGACCTGCTGCGGCGGCTGAAGGCGGAAGGCATGAGCGTGTTGCTCGTGGAACACGACATGGATTTCGTGATGAATCTCACCGACCGGCTGGTGGTGATGGAATTCGGCACGCGGATCGCGGAAGGGCTGCCGCAGGACGTGCAGCAGGATCCGGCGGTGCTCGAAGCGTATCTGGGCGGGGTGGAGTGATGACGGACACGACGATGCCGATTCTCGACGTGCGCGGGCTGGCGGTCCGGTACGGGAAGGTGGAGGCGCTGCAAGGCGCGGCGATCAAGGTCGGAGCAGGGCAGATTGTCAGCGTGATCGGGCCGAATGGGGCCGGCAAGTCGACGCTGCTGAACGCGATCATGGGCGCGCTGCCGGTGACCGGGCATGCGTCGGGCGCGGTCGTGTATCGCGGTCACGATGTCGGTGCATTGCCGGTCGAGCAGCGCGTCGCACGCGGGATGTGCCTCGTGCCGGAAAAGCGTGAGCTGTTCAGCACGATGACGGTTGAAGACAACCTCGTGCTGGGCGCGTATCGGCGCAAGCTGGCCGGTGAAGCGAACTTTCTCGACCAGCTCGATCACGTGTTCGCGCTGTTTCCTCGGCTGAAGGAGCGGCGCAAGCAGGCGGCCGGCACGCTGTCCGGCGGCGAGCGGCAGATGCTCGCAGTCGGCCGCGCGCTGATGGGCAAGCCCGACCTGCTGATGCTCGACGAGCCGAGCCTCGGGCTGGCGCCGCTGATCGTGAAGGAGATCTTTCATATCATCAGTGCGTTGCGCGGTACGGGTGTGGCGACGCTGCTGATCGAGCAGAACGCGCGGGCGGCGCTGCAGATCTCCGACTATGGCTACGTGCTGGAGACGGGCGAATTTGCGCTGGAAGGGCAGGCAGCCGACCTCGCACAGAATCCGCGCGTGATCGAAACCTACCTCGGGTTGGCGAAGAAAACGGCTTGATCGGTGGCGCGGTTGGCGAGGAACGGGCGGCGTGTTTCACGTGAAACACGCCGCTTTTGTTTTGGGGTCGAGATCTGACTTCAAGCGTCGGCGGTTAACAACCAGGGGATAAGTACCGGAGGAGCAATCAAAAGATCTGTGCGGTGGCGGCGGGTGGAGGGATCCACCACAGTGCAGATGGCGATCCGGTTTGTCGTTCGGAGTTGGCGTCCACTCGTTCCACAGTTCGATGATGTGCCAGGTCACAGGGGATAAGTGTCGAGCGAACCGACGGAAATTCTGTGAGGAAGAGGGGGCACAGGGTGTTTCGTCTGAGTGTTGGGCGGGACGCAGGCCTCGAACGCGTTATATGTTCCACGTGAAATTTCCCGACAAATGGATCTCTGCACAGGCGCAACGATGTGCGGCGGGCGGGCCGGAAGCATCGCAGGCGTGGGCGCGGAACCACAGATTCCTCGGTCCAACGTCGAAAAATCGACGAAATGCACAGACCCTACCATTCGGACGGCATTCGGGTGAAAAGCGAACCCGCTATAATTCGCCCCATACATTTCTCAGATAGGTTCGTGCGCAGCCCTGCGTACGGAATCCACCATGCTTTTTCCCACAGAATTTGACGTCATCGTCGTCGGTGGCGGTCATGCCGGCACCGAAGCGGCGCTGGCGTCCGCCCGCATGGGCGCAAAGACACTGCTGCTGACCCACAACATCGAAACGCTTGGGCAGATGAGCTGCAATCCGTCGATCGGCGGCATTGGCAAGGGCCATCTGGTCAAGGAAGTCGATGCGCTGGGCGGCGCAATGGCGGCCGCAACGGACGAGAGCGGTATCCAGTTCCGGATCCTCAATTCGTCGAAGGGGCCGGCCGTGCGCGCGACGCGTGCGCAGGCCGACCGCATCCTGTACAAGGCCGCGATCCGCCACCGGCTCGAGAACCAGCCGAACCTCTGGCTGTTCCAGCAGGCCGTCGACGACCTGATGGTCGAAGGCGACCGGGTGGTGGGTGCCGTCACGCAGATCGGCATCCGCTTCCGCGCCCGCGCGGTCGTGCTGACTGCCGGTACGTTCCTCGACGGCAAGATCCACGTCGGCCTGAACAACTACACGGGCGGTCGGGCGGGCGATCCGGCGGCCGTGTCGCTGTCGTCGCGCCTGAAGGAGCTGAAGCTGCCGCAGGGCCGCCTGAAGACCGGTACGCCGCCGCGTATCGACGGCCGCTCGATCGATTTCTCGCAGCTGACCGAACAGCCGGGCGATCTCGATCCGATCCCGGTCTTCTCGTTCCTGGGCCGAGCGGAGCAGCATCCGCAGCAGCTGCCGTGCTGGGTCACGCACACGAACGAGCGCACGCACGACATCATTCGTGGCGGTCTCGACCGTTCACCTATGTATACAGGCGTGATCGAAGGCGTCGGGCCGCGCTATTGCCCGTCGATCGAGGACAAGATTCACCGGTTCGCATCGAAGGAATCGCACCAGATCTTCCTGGAACCGGAAGGGCTGACGACCAACGAGTTCTACCCGAACGGGATCTCGACGAGCCTGCCGTTCGACGTCCAGCTCGAGCTCGTGCACTCGATGCGCGGCCTTGAGAACGCGCATATCCTGCGCCCCGGCTACGCGATCGAGTACGACTACTTCGACCCGCGTGCGCTGAAGGCGTCGCTCGAGACGAAGGCGATCAACGGTCTGTTCTTTGCGGGCCAGATCAACGGGACGACCGGCTATGAAGAAGCGGCCGCGCAGGGTCTGCTGGCCGGCCTCAATGCGGGCCGCTACGTGCAGGAGAAGGACGCATGGTGCCCGCGCCGCGACCAGGCCTACCTTGGCGTGCTGGTCGACGATCTCGTGACGCGTGGCGTTGCCGAGCCGTACCGGATGTTCACGAGCCGCGCCGAGTATCGCCTGAGCCTGCGTGAAGACAATGCCGACATGCGCCTGACCGAGATCGGCCGCGAACTGGGGCTCGTCGACGACGCGCGCTGGGACGCATTCAGCCGGAAGCGCGACGCTGTTTCACGTGAAACCGAACGCCTGAAGTCGACGTGGGTCACGCCGAAGACGTTGCCGGCAGAAGAGGCGACCGCGCTCCTCGGCAAGGCGATCGATCACGAATACAGCCTCGCCGAGCTGCTGCGCCGCCCGGGTATCAGCTACGACGGCGTGTGTGGACTGAAGGGCGGCGAGTGCGGCCCCGCAGAGCCGCTGGCCGACGATCCGGTGATGCTCGAGCAGATCAAGGAGCAGGTCGAGATCGGCATCAAGTATCAGGGCTATATCGAGCGCCAGGCCTCCGAGATCGAACGCAACGACGCGAACGAGAACACGCGCCTGCCGGACGGTATCGATTACCGCGAAGTCCGCGGCCTGTCGTTCGAGGTGAGCCAGAAGCTCAACGAGTTCCGGCCGGAGACGATCGGGCAGGCGTCGCGCATCTCGGGTGTCACGCCGGCAGCGATCTCGCTGCTGATGGTGCACCTGAAGCGCCGCGGCCTGGGTCGCCGTAATGGCACTGCCGCAGAGGCAACGGAGCAGGGGGACGGCGCCGTCCCGACGCAACAATGACGGCGCGTCGCGCGCCGGCGGTTAATCGGGACGTACTGGAACAGATGCTCGTCGAAGGCACGACGGCGCTCGACCTCACCCTGACGGATGCACAACGCAACCAGCTGCTCGACTATGTCGCGCTGCTCGGCAAGTGGAACGCGGTCTACAACCTGACCGCGATCCGCGACCCGAAGCAGATGCTGATCCAGCACATCCTCGATTCGCTCTCCATCGTCACACATCTGCGTGGCCGTGCATCAGCCCGCGTGCTCGACGTGGGCTCGGGCGGCGGGTTGCCCGGTATCGTGCTGGCGATCGTCGAGCCGGACTGGCAGATCACGCTGAACGATATCGTGCAGAAGAAGTCTGCATTCCAGACTCAGATGCGTGCGGAGCTGAAGCTCGCGAACCTGTCGGTGGTCACCGGTCGGGTCGAGTCGCTGCAACCGGGTGTCGAAGTGCCGGAAAAATTCGACATGATCGTATCCCGCGCTTTCGCGGATCTATCCGACTTCGTTAAACTTGCTCGACATCTGGTCGCGCCGGGCGGATCGATCTGGGCGATGAAGGGCGTGCATCCGGACGACGAGATTGCGCGATTGCCGGAAGGCAGCCGCGTGAAGCAGACGATACGGCTGGCGGTGCCGATGCTCGATGCCGAACGGCATCTGATCGAAGTGGCCGTCGACGAGGCGAATTGAAGGGCAGGCGCGCAGTAGCGCGCCGTTTGTTTGAAGGTAAAGGGAACACACCAACGATGGCAAAGATCTTCTGCGTTGCGAACCAGAAGGGGGGCGTCGGCAAGACGACGACATCGGTCAATCTCGCCGCGAGCCTTGCAGCGCAGGAGCAACGAGTCCTGCTGATCGATCTCGACCCGCAGGGTAACGCGACGATGGGCAGCGGGATCGACAAGGCTGCTTGCGAAGCGACCGTGTACGAGGTGCTGGTCGACGGCGTGTCGGTGACCGACGCGCGCATCCGTCCGGACGGCGTCACTTACGACGTGCTGCCCGCGAATCGCGAGCTGTCCGGTGCCGAGATCGAACTGATCAGCATCGACAACCGCGAGCGCCGGCTGAAGGCTGCGCTCGAGCGCGTGTCCGACGACTACGACTTCGTGCTGATCGACTGTCCGCCGACGCTGTCGCTGCTGACGCTGAACGGGCTGTGCGCGGCGCACGGCGTCGTGATTCCGATGCAGTGCGAGTACTTCGCACTGGAAGGGTTGTCGGACCTCGTCAACACGATCAAGCAGGTTCACGCGAACATGAATCGCGACCTGAAGATCATCGGCTTGCTGCGCGTGATGTTCGATCCGCGCATCACGTTGCAGCAGCAAGTCTCCGATCAACTGAAAGCGCACTTCGGCGACAAGGTGTTCGACGCGGTGATTCCGCGCAACGTGCGTTTGGCGGAAGCGCCGAGTTACGGGTTGCCGGGCGTCGTGTTCGATCGCAGCTCGCGCGGTGCGCAGGCGTATATCCAGTTCGGTGCCGAGATGATCGAGCGCGTGCGTGCGTTCGAGGTGTCGTGATACGGACATGAGCGAAGCGAGGAAGAAAGACATGAACGCGGTACCAAAGAAGAAGGGCTTGGGACGTGGCCTCGAAGCGCTGCTCGGCGGCAGTGCCGATATCACCGAAGCGGTGAAGATCGAAGGGGCACCGAACACGCTCGCGCTCGGCAAGCTGCAAGCCGGCAAGTACCAGCCGCGCACGCGGATGGACGAAGGCAGCCTGCAGGAGCTCGCGGCAAGCATTCGCGCACAGGGCGTGATGCAGCCGATCCTGGTACGGCCTATTTCATCAGACAAATACGAGATCATCGCCGGCGAGCGCCGTTTCCGCGCGGCGCGCCTGGCGGGCCTCGATGAAGTGCCGGTGCTCGTGAAGGACGTATCGGATCAGGCTGCCGCGGCGATGGCGCTGATCGAGAACATCCAGCGCGAGGATCTGAACCCGCTTGAAGAAGCGCACGGTATCCAGCGCCTGCTCGACGAGTTCGGTTTCACGCACGAACAGGCGGCCGAATCGGTCGGCCGCTCGCGCAGCGCGGTATCGAACCTGCTGCGTCTGCTGAACCTGGCTTCGCCGGTACAGACGATGCTGCTGGCCGGTGATCTCGACATGGGGCATGCGCGCGCGCTGCTCGCCGTCGATGCGGCCACGCAGATCACGCTTGCCCATCAGGTCGTCAACAAGCGCATGTCGGTGCGTGAGACCGAGAAGCTCGTCGCGCACACGACGAAGGAAGTGCCGGCCGTGAAGGCGCGTGCGAAGGACGATGGCGGTCGCGATACGCGCCGTCTCGAGGAGGAGTTGTCCGACCTGCTCGCGTCGACGGTGAAGATCAAGCTCGGCCGCCGCGGGCGAGGGCAGGTGACGATCGACTTCGGCAACCTCGACGCACTCGAAGGCATTCTCGTGCGACTGCGCGGCAACGTCGCAACCGAAGAGTAAAGGGCGGCGCATGGCGGAGACGGGCGCACCGGCGCCGCGCCGGTGGTTGGGGTGGCTTGCGCAGGAGCCCGTGCTATCGGTGCTTGTGCTTGGGCTGATTGTGCTGCAATGGGTGCGTCCGCAACCATTTTCCGTATTGGCCGATCGTGTCGACTGGCAGACGGTTGCGACGCTCGCGGGCCTGCTGATGCTGACCAAGGCGCTCGAGTTGTCCGGCTGCCTGATGTGGCTCGCACACCGCATCGTGCATCACGTGCACTCCGAACGCGGGCTCGCGATGCTGCTCGTCGGGTTCGCCGCGCTGCTGTCGATGTGGCTCACCAACGATGTCGCGCTGTTCGTCGTCGTGCCGCTGATGGTGTCGCTGCGTGCGCTGACACCACTGCCGTTCCGGCGGCTCGTGATCGTCGTCGCGCTGGCCGTCAACGCGGGGTCCGTCGCGACGCCGCTCGGCAATCCCCAGAATCTTTTCCTGTGGCAATTGAGCGGCGTGTCGTTCGGCCGTTTCGTGATCACGCTCGGGCCGCTCGCGATCGCGCTGATGGCGCTGCTGCTCGTGCTGACCGCGTGCGCGTTTCGCGCGAAACCGCTCGACCTGTCCGGCGACGTCGTCGCCATTCCCGTACAACGCACGCACGCGCTGATCGCGGCGGCGCTGTTCGCGGCCTTCGTGCTGCTCGCCGATGCGCACCATCCGCTGCCGGGCCTGCTTGCCGTCGCGATCGTGCTGCTCGTCGTCAAACGTGACGCAGTCCTGAAGATCGACTGGCTGCTGCTGCTGATCTTCGTGCTGATGTTCGTCGTGCTGCGCAGCGCGGCTGCGCTGCCCTTCATCCATGACGCGATTGCGCATGCGAATCTCGATTCACCGCTGCGCATCTTTGCGGCCGGTGCCGTGCTGTCGCAGGGCATCAGCAACGTGCCGGCCGCGATCCTGCTGTCGGAGTTCACGCATGACTGGCGTGCGCTCGCGTTCGGCGTATCGGTCGGCGGATTCGGTTTCGCGATCGGCTCGCTGGCGAACCTGATTGCGGTGCGTCTCGCGAAGGAGCCGCGCATGTGGCTGCCGTTCCACCTGGTCTCGATTCCGTTCGCGCTCGCCAGCGCAGCACTCGGCGCATGGCTGCTCGTTCACGGTTGAACGATGCAGGTGCGCGTGGCACAGGCGTGCCATTCGGGTGGCGGGGAGGGCGCACAGCATTCGCGCTGGTGCGGGGTTGTTGATAAGTGCCGCAATCCACAGTCGATCGACTGTGGTGGCATGACAACTGATTGGATAATTCGCTGCATCGGCGTCGGCCCGGATTTCGTGCATTCGGCGTGGTCGGGTGATCTCAGTGTTTCGCCTGTTCGGGGTTGGGTGCTGGGCTCAAGCCCGGGGCCTCGTCACAGCGTGGCTCCTGGGTGGTGATCGTGCCGCCCCGCCGGCGCCCGCGCCGGGCATCGTTTCCTCGCCATTCCCTCGTCGCCGGACTTTTTCGAGCAAGAAATGCCGGTGCAAAAAAGCGACCTTACAACTGTCATCGTACGTCGTCGAATCGCCCGTTTTTTCACATGATGAGGCGTCGTTTTACGCAGGTTTTTGTCGCGTCTAAAGCCTTGAATCACTTGCAACTATCGCTTACAATCGCCCGGATTTGTTAGCTAGGCACCCCTGAAAGCTTTCAGAAAGCTTGGGGCCGGATTCAAGGATTTTGCGGAAGATTGCGATGGCGGGTCAGGCGCCGGACGACAGGCACGATGATCAGCGCACGCAACGCACCGCTTCAGCGGCTGGCGAGCGGCGCGAATTCGATGATGACTGGGATGCCGAGCAGCAAGATAACAACATCGTTCCGCTCACACGGGTAGAAGCCGAAAAGCTGTTCGGCCCGAACGTGAGCAAGCCCTCGCGCGTGACCCCCTATAAGGTGGTACTCGCGCAAGTGGTTCTGTCCCTGGTTGCAACGCTGGCGTGGTGGCTGTTTTCAAAGTCGCCGGGTGCCGCTGCGCAATCCGCGTTTCTGGGCGGAGCGATTGGCTGGGTGCCCAGTGCGGTTTTCGTGGCACGACTGAAGGCAGGTGGCTCGGCCACCGTGATGAGCTGGGTGATGGGCGAAGCCCTGAAGCTCGCTCTGACGATCGGGATGTTCACTGCAGTGGCGTTCGGCTGGTCCGGCGTGCACTGGGTGCCGTTCCTCGTCACGTACCTCGTCGTGCTGAAGACGTACTGGATCGCGCTGGCCTGGCGGTAAGGAACAAGCAGCGTGCGGTTTCGACAACGAACCGCACCAGCCCGTTCCCGCAATAGCGTGTTGCGGAATGGGCAAAACGATTTTCGACAATTTGGGTGGCATTAACGATATGGCAGCTAGCGAAGGCACGCGCGGTCCGGATCCGTCCGAGTACATTGCGCACCACTTGCAGAATTTCTCCACCTCGCATCAGACGTCGATTTTCGACATCCACGTCTGGAATCTCGACACGCTGTTCTGGTCGATCGTTTGCGGCATCGTGACGATCCTCCTGCTGCGTCTGGCTGCCCGCAAGGCGACGTCGGGCGTGCCGGGCCGTTTCCAGTGCGCGATCGAGATGCTCGTCGAGATGGTCGAAGACCAATCGAAGGCCATCGTTCACGGCAATCGTACCTTCATCGCTCCGCTCGCACTCACGGTGTTCGTGTGGGTCGCGCTGATGAACTCCCTCGACTTCCTCCCGGTCGACCTGCCGGGCCGCGTGATCGGCCTGCTCGGTCTGTCGGACGTGATTTCCCACCATCGCATCGTCCCGACGGCCGACCTGAACGGCACGCTCGGCATCGCGCTCGGCGTGTTCGTCCTGATGATCTACTACAGCATCAAGATCAAGGGCGCGGGCGGCTTTGTGCATGAGCTGCTGTCGGCACCGTTTGGCGCCCACCCGCTGCTGTGGATCCCGAACCTCGCGCTCAACATCGTCGAATATCTCGCGAAGACCGTCTCTCTCGGTATGCGGTTGTTCGGCAACATGTACGCGGGTGAGCTGTTGTTCCTGTTGATCGCCCTGCTCGGCAGCATGTGGAGCTTCGGTGGCGACGCAACGTTCCTCGGCTTCGTTGGTCATGTGATCGCGGGTAGCGTCTGGGCAATCTTCCACATTCTGATTGTTCTGTTGCAGGCATTCATTTTCATGATGCTGACGCTGGTGTATCTCGGCCAGGCGCACGACAAGCACTAAGCGCGGCGTGCAAGAAAGAGTTTCCGTTTTAGTTTTTTAAATCTCAGTTCCAAGTCTTTTCACAAAGGAGTGATCATGCAAGCTTACATCGCCAACATCCAGGGTCTGACCGCCATCGGTATCGGCATCATCATCGGCCTGGGTGCAATCGGCGCCTGTATCGGTATCGCGCTGATGGGTGGTAAGTACATCGAAGCCTGCGCACGTCAGCCGGAACTCATCAACCCGCTGCAAACGAAGATGTTCCTGCTGGCTGGTCTGATCGACGCGGCATTCCTGATCGGCGTGGGTGTTGCAATGCTGTTCGCGTTCGCGAACCCGCTCCTGTCGAAGCTCGTCGCAGGCTAAGGTTCCACGGAAATTTGCGTCCGGCGTGAGCCGGCGCAGGGCGGAACGGAGACTTGGGGCGCTGATCGAATGCAACTCGATGAGCGCCTTACCGTTTCATTTTTCCGGAATAGCAGATAAGGAAACACCGTGAATCTCAACGCAACTCTGTTTGCGCAAATGGTCGTGTTCCTGGTCCTCGCGTGGTTCACGATGAAATTCGTGTGGCCGCCGTTGATCAACGCCCTCGACGAACGTTCGAAGAAGATCGCCGACGGCCTCGCCGCCGCCGAGAAGGGCAAGGCAGAACTCGACGCAGCGCACAAGCGCGTGGACCAGGAACTCGCGCAGGCCCGCAATGACGGCCAGCAACGCATCGCCGACGCTGAAAAGCGTGCCCAGGCGGTCGCCGAGGAAATCAAGGCCAACGCCCAGGCTGAAGCCGCCCGCATCATCGCCCAGGCGAAGGCGGAAGCAGAACAGCAAATCGTGAAGGCGCGCGAAGCGCTGCGTGGCGAAGTCGCTACGCTGGCCGTGAAGGGCGCCGAGCAGATCCTGAAGCGCGAAGTCGATCAAACGGCCCACGCCCAACTGCTGAATCAACTGAAAGCCGAGCTCTGATCATGGCCGAACTTGCAACCATCGCCCGCCCTTACGCAGAAGCGCTGTTCCGCGTGGCCGAGGGCGGTGACATCGCCGCCTGGTCCACGCTCGTGCAAGAGCTGGCCCAGGTTGCGCGTCTGCCGGAAGTCCTGTCGGTCGCGTCGAGCCCGAAGGTGACGCGCACGCAAGTAGCCGAGTTGCTGCTTGCTGCGGTGAAGTCGCCGCTCGGAGCTGGCGCCGAAGCGAAGAACTTCGTGCAGATGCTGGTCGACAATCATCGCATCGCGCTGCTGCCGGAAATCGCCGAGCAGTTCGAGGCGCTCAAGAACGAACGTGAAGGTGCAGCCGACGCCGAGATCGTGAGCGCGTTCCCGCTGAACGGCACGGATCTCGAGAGTCTCGTCTCGGGCCTCGAACGCAAGTTCAAGCGCAAGCTGAAACCGACGGTCGCAGTCGATTCGTCGCTGATTGGCGGCGTGCGCGTGACGGTCGGCGACGAAGTGCTCGACACCTCGGTTCGCGCGCGCCTCGCATCGATGCAGGCTGCGTTGACCGCCTGAGCGCCACGCCGGCACGCAACAGAATTGACTATCAGGAGCGAATAATGCAACTCAATCCCTCTGAGATCAGCGAGCTGATCAAGAGCCGGATCCAGGGCCTTGAAGCGAGCGCAGACGTTCGCAACCAGGGCACCGTGATCTCCGTGACCGACGGTATCGTGCGTATCCACGGCCTGTCGGACGTGATGCAGGGCGAAATGCTCGAGTTTCCGGGCAACACGTTCGGCCTCGCGCTGAACCTCGAGCGCGACTCGGTCGGCGCGGTGATTCTCGGCGAATACGAACACATCTCGGAAGGCGACATCGTCAAGACGACGGGCCGCATTCTCGAAGTCCCGGTTGGTCCGGAACTCGTCGGCCGTGTGGTCGATGCGCTCGGCAACCCGATCGACGGCAAGGGCCCGGTCAACGCCAAGCTGACCGACGCGATCGAAAAGATCGCCCCGGGCGTGATCTGGCGTAAGTCGGTGTCGCAGCCGGTGCAGACGGGCATCAAGTCGATCGACGCAATGGTGCCGATCGGCCGTGGCCAGCGTGAGCTGATCATCGGCGACCGTCAGTGCGGCAAGACCGCGGTGGCGCTCGACGCGATCATCAACCAGAAGGGCAAGGACCTGATCTGTATCTACGTCGCGATCGGCCAGAAGGCTTCGTCGATCATGAACGTGGTTCGCAAGCTCGAAGAAACGGGCGCGATGGAATACACGATCGTCGTCGCCGCTTCGGCTTCGGATTCGGCAGCGATGCAGTACCTCGCACCGTACGCTGGCTGCACGATGGGCGAATACTTCCGCGACCGCGGCCAAGATGCGCTGATCATCTATGACGACTTGACCAAGCAAGCCTGGGCATACCGTCAGATCTCGCTGCTGCTGCGCCGCCCGCCGGGCCGTGAAGCGTACCCGGGTGACGTGTTCTATCTCCACTCGCGTCTGCTCGAGCGTGCTGCTCGCGTGTCGGAAGAGTATGTCGAGAAGTTCACCAACGGCGAAGTGAAGGGCAAGAGCGGTTCGCTGACGGCACTGCCGGTCATCGAAACGCAGGCTGGCGACGTGACCGCGTTCGTTCCGACGAACGTGATCTCGATTACCGACGGCCAGATCTTCCTGGAAACCGACCTGTTCAACGCAGGCATCCGCCCGGCAATCAACGCCGGCGTGTCGGTGTCGCGAGTCGGTGGCGCCGCTCAGACGAAGGTCGTGAAGAAGCTGTCGGGCGGTATCCGTACCGACCTCGCGCAGTATCGTGAACTGGCGGCATTCGCCCAGTTCGCATCGGACCTCGACGAAGCGACCCGCAAGCAACTCGAGCGCGGCCGCCGCGTGACGGAACTGCTGAAGCAGCCGCAGTACCAGCCGCTGCAGGTCTGGGAACTGGCCGTGTCGCTGTACGCCGCAAACAACGGCTACCTCGACGACCTCGACGTCAAGCAAGTGCTGTCGTTCGAGAAGGGCCTGCGCGAAAACCTGAAGACCAGCCACGCTGACCTCATCAAGCGCATCGAAGACACCAAGGATCTCTCGAAGGACGACGAAGGCGCACTGCGCTCGGCGATCGAATCCTTCAAGAAGTCCGGTGCCTATTGATCCGCGAGTGACACACTGAGGCCGCGCGGGTGCTGATGCGCCCGCGCCGCTTCGGTCAAGGAGCAAGCTATGGCTGGAATGAAGGAAATTCGCGGCAAGATCAAGAGCGTGCAGAACACGCGCAAGATCACGAAGGCGATGGAGATGGTGGCCGCATCGAAGATGCGCCGCGCGCAGGAACGCATGCGCGCCGCTCGTCCGTATGCGGACAAGGTCCGTGCCATCGCCGCGCACATGAGCCGCGCGAACCCGGAGTACCGCCACCCGTTCATGGTGGCGAACGAAGGCGCGACGACGGCCGGCATCATCCTTGTCACGACGGACAAGGGGCTGTGCGGTGGTCTGAACACCAACGTGCTGCGTGCGACGGTGCAGAAGTTCAAGGAGCTGGAAGAGAAGGGCCAGAAGGTCGAAGCCACCGCGATCGGTAGCAAGGGCCTCGGGTTCCTGAACCGCTTCGGCGCGAAGGTGATGTCGCAGGTCGTGCACCTCGGCGACACCCCGCATCTGGACAAGCTGATCGGCGCCGTGAAGACGCAGCTCGATCTGTACTCGGAAGGCAAGCTGTCGGCGGTTTATATCGCTTACACGCGCTTCGTCAACACGATGAAGCAGGAAGCCGTGATCGAGCAGTTGCTGCCGCTGTCGTCGGAACACTTCGAAGCCGATGACGGTACGCCGGCCACGTCGTGGGACTACATCTACGAGCCGGACGCGCAGGCAGTCGTCGACGAACTGCTCGTGCGTTACGTCGAGGCGCTGGTGTACCAGGCCGTCGCGGAAAACATGGCGTCCGAGCAATCGGCGCGCATGGTCGCGATGAAGGCCGCGTCCGACAACGCGAAGACGGTGATCAGCGAACTGCAGCTCGTGTACAACAAGAGCCGTCAGGCCGCGATCACGAAAGAACTGTCGGAGATCGTCGGCGGCGCAGCCGCTGTTTAAGCGCGCGCCCGGGACGACAACTGCGCCTTTGCGCGAGTAAAGAATCAGGTATTTAAAGGAAAAGCGATGAGTACTGCTGCTTTGGTAGAAGGCAAGATCGTACAGTGCATCGGCGCCGTTATCGACGTGGAATTCCCGCGCGACAGCATGCCGAAGATCTACGACGCGCTCATTCTCGATGGCTCGGAACTGACCCTCGAAGTCCAGCAGCAGCTGGGCGACGGCGTTGTCCGTACCATCTGTCTGGGTGCATCCGACGGCCTGCGCCGCGGCCTGACCGTGAAGAACACGGCAAAGCCGATTTCGGTGCCGGTCGGCAAGCCGACCCTCGGCCGAATCATGGACGTGCTCGGCCGTCCGATCGACGAAGCTGGCCCGATCGAAAGCGAAACGACGCGTTCGATCCACCAGAAGGCTCCGGCGTTCGACGAACTGTCGCCGTCGACCGAACTGCTCGAAACGGGTATCAAGGTTATCGACCTGATCTGCCCGTTCGCAAAGGGCGGCAAGGTTGGCCTGTTCGGCGGTGCTGGCGTGGGCAAGACCGTCAACATGATGGAGCTCATCAACAACATCGCGAAGGAACACGGTGGTTACTCCGTGTTCGCGGGCGTGGGCGAGCGTACCCGTGAAGGGAACGACTTCTACCACGAAATGAAGGACTCGAACGTTCTCGACAAGGTCGCGCTGGTGTACGGCCAGATGAACGAGCCGCCGGGCAACCGTCTGCGCGTCGCGCTGACCGGCCTGACGATGGCCGAGCACTTCCGTGACGAAGGCCTCGACGTGCTGTTCTTCGTCGACAACATCTACCGTTTCACGCTGGCCGGTACCGAAGTGTCGGCACTGCTCGGCCGTATGCCGTCGGCAGTGGGCTATCAGCCGACGCTGGCTGAAGAAATGGGCAAGCTGCAAGAGCGCATCACGTCGACCAAGAAGGGCTCGATTACGTCGGTCCAGGCCGTGTACGTCCCTGCGGATGACTTGACCGACCCGTCGCCGGCTACGACCTTCGGCCACCTGGACGCAACCGTCGTTCTGTCGCGTGACATCGCTTCGCTGGGTATCTACCCGGCGGTCGACCCGCTCGACTCGACGTCGCGCCAGATCGACCCGAACGTGATCGGTGAAGAGCACTACACGATCACGCGTCGCGTTCAGCAGACGCTGCAGCGCTACAAGGAACTGCGCGACATCATCGCGATTCTGGGCATGGACGAACTGTCGCCGGAAGACAAGCTGTCGGTCGCACGTGCGCGTAAGATCCAGCGTTTCCTGTCGCAGCCGTTCCACGTTGCTGAAGTGTTCACGGGCTCGCCGGGCAAGTACGTGCCGCTGAAGGAAACGATCCGCGGCTTCAAGATGATCGTCGACGGCGAGTGCGACCACCTGCCGGAACAGGCGTTCTACATGGTCGGCACGATCGACGAAGCCTTCGAAAAGGCCAAGAAGATCTCGTAAGGATCGGGTGAGTCGCACGGCGCGTCCTAGTCGGGATTAGCAGTCGGACTGATAATCCCGGCCGGTCGCGCCGACGCAACACGCTCAATCCGCCGTGCATGGGACGAGGGCTGGCGCCGCGAGGCGTTCGCACTCGTCGACAGGAGTCGATATGGCAACCATCAAAGTAGACGTCGTCAGCGCGGAAGAGCAGATCTTCTCGGGCGAGGCGAAATTCGTCGCGCTGCCGGGCGAAACGGGTGAGCTGGGCATTCTGCCGGGCCACACGCCGCTGATCACGCGGATTCGTCCGGGTGCGGTGCGCATCGAAGTCGAGGGCGGCAACGACGAATTCGTGTTCGTCGCGGGCGGCATTCTCGAAGTGCAGCCGGGCGCCGTGACGGTGCTCGCCGATACCGCGATCCGCGGCAAGGACCTCGACGCGGCGAAAGCCGAGGAAGCACGCAAGCGTGCCGAGGAAACGCTGCAGAACGCGAAGTCGGATCTCGACCTCGCGAAGGCGCAATCCGAGCTCGCGACCGCGATGGCGCAGCTCGAGGCGATCCAGCGTCTGGCGAAGATCCGCAGCCGGCACTGAGCCGCGCCGCGTATCCCGCGAAAGAAAGCAGCCTTCGGGCTGCTTTTTTTTCGTGTGCGCCCAGCATGGGCGCATTCCTGCGGGTGGAAGTCCCGCCATAAGTTGATCACGGCAAATGAAGTGAAGCGCAACTGCATGAGGGTGACCGAGTGTGGGAAGGAAGCGTGGAGCGTAAATCG
>NZ_NKFM01000041.1:0-83269 GCF_002223085.1 Burkholderia sp. HI2714
AACTGATTCACCGCGGCAAGTACAAGACACTGAGCGAGAAGCAGCGCAAGTGGCTCAAGCGACGTCAGGCGGTCGAACCGATCATCGGCCACGTCAAACAGGATCACGGACTGCGGCGCTGCTGGCTGAAGGGTGCCACCGGCGATGCGTTGCATGCGGTGCTGTGCGCGACGGGCTTCAACCTGCGCTGGTTGCTGCGCGCGATTGCCCGACTGGGCATCGGGCCAGTCTCGTTGCGCTTGCTTCGGCACGTCAAAAGCGCGGCTTTCGCGCATTATTTCCTCACCATAACCCGGCAATTACGGGTTGGCGTACCCATGCACTTGCCATTTCGATGGGCGGCGGTGTTGACGCGCGCGATTCAACTCGCGACGAGGTCGCGTTGCGCGCAGCTCGAAACGACCGCCTGAATTTCGCATGTCCGACTACTCCAGCTGGCGCGAAGTGCCGGCGTACGCGGTGTATGCGGTGCGGCTGTGGGTGAACCCCGATGCACGGCCGGTTTCGTTCCGGCCGATGCTTTATCTGATGAGCCTGTTTTCGTAACGGGGGATGGTGTTCGATCGATACGCGACGGAAATCGAACGGATCGGCCAAGTGCCGGATTTGCTTTATTTCGTCTGACGAATAGCGGCGTGGGGATTATCTCGTGTCGATATTTTCCGGGTGTGCCGATATTGCGTTGCAATAAATCGTCTTGATAATCACGCCGATATCGGTATTTTCACCGATGCGATGATTCCCGTATTTTTTGAGAAATATCAAACCGGTTGACAGGCGGCATCCGAAATTACCTGTCTGAAGCGCTCCGATAAGTAAAAAATGCGCGCTCACTGCACCCCCGAAATGAAAGGGTAAAAGATCGACTGGAAAAGCCTGTTTTTTTGATATAGCCTTGTCTGACAAAAAGCAGGGCGGTAATCAAATCAACCAGAAAATCGCTGCAGACAAAACAGGGGCCACCGACATGTCATTCGACTAGTTTCACGCCTGCCTGCCAGGGCCAATAAAAGATTTGTCCATGAATTAGCCGACGTCGCATCGCGACAGCCGGGGGGCACGCTTTTGTCCGCGATTTTCTGCGGCCGGCTGTTCGATTTCACGGTAATGCCAATTCCAAAAACATAACGAGGGAAAGCATGAATCTTGCGCGTTCGAAAAAATCCGGCGAACCGTTTCCGAAATTGCTGTTGCCGACGGGTGTTTTTCTGGCGCTGTCCGGCGCCGGTATCGTGCCCGCCTATGCGACCTGTAGCACGGCGGGCACGACGGTGACCTGCTCCGGCGTCGCCAATCCGCTTGCGCCGAGCTATTCGAACAGCGCGAACAATATCCACGCGACCGTCAACCCCGGAGCGAGCGTCGGCGTGCTGCTCGGCGTCGGTGGCACCGCGATGTCGCTGACGGGCAACAATACCCAACTGACCAACAACGGCACGATCGACCCGTCGGCGCTCGGCTCCGGCCTCGGCGTGCTGTCGAGCGGCACGGTGATCGGCAACGCGGCGGCGAGCGCCGGCACCACCGTCATCAACAACGGCACGATGAACGGCTCGACCGGCGTGGCGATCAGCGGCGTGACGGGCATGGCGCTGTCGGTCCAGAACGGCACGGGCGGCACGTCGACGATCAACAACACCGGCACGATCGGCTCGAACCCGCTGGTTGGCGCGACCCTCACCGGCGCGGATGCGCCCGTGGTCGCCGCATACGGCGGCGCCACGGTCAACATGACGAACAGCGGGACGATCACCGGCCGCGTGTCGCTCGGTTCGAACGGCACGCCCGGGGCGGGCAATACGTTCGTCAACTCGGGCACGATCAACGGCAGCGTGTCGATGGGCGCGAACAGCACGAACGCGTTCACCGCCGTGACGGGCTCGTCGGTCAACACGGCGGGCGGCACCGGGGGCGCACTGAACATCACGGTCGGCCCGATCACGCTCGGTGTCGCGGCGACGGGCACGGTCGACGGCGGCGCGGGCGGTGACAACACGCTCAAGCTGCAACAGGGGGCGGGCGCGAACGGCACGATCGCGGTCAACAACTACATCAACTTCAATCACGTCGATGTCCAGAGCGGCAACTGGACGATCAACGGCGCGTCGACCGCGCAGGACGCGACGCTCGCGGGCGGCGTGGCGATCATCAACAACAACGCGTCGCTCGGCACCGGCACCATCACGGCCACCGGCGGTGCTCTGCAGGCGGGTGCGGTCGGGCTCAACGTCAGCAACAACGTGAGCCTCGGCGCGGGCGGCCTGACGGTGCAGGGTTCGACCGGGCTCACGCTGTCGGGCACGGTATCGGGCGGCGGCGCGCTGACGAAGAACGACAGCGGCACGCTGACGCTGTCCGGCGCGAACAACTACACGGGCGGCACGAACCTGAACGCGGGCGGTCTCGTGGTCGGCAATAATTCGGCGCTCGGCACCGGTGCACTGAACGTCAACGGCTCGGCCACACTCGACTCGAGTACGAACGCGACGCTCAACAACACCGTCAATCTCGCCACGGGCACGACGCTGACGGTCGGCGGCAGCAACAATCTCGGGCTGGCCGGCAGCATCAACGGCAACGGCGGCCTCGTGAAGAACGGTGCGGCGACCACGACGCTGACGGGCGCGAACACCTACACGGGCGGCACGACGATCAACAGCGGTACGCTCGCGCTGGGCGCGGGCGGCAGCCTCGCGGCGAGCGGTACGGTGAACCTGAGTGGCGCGGGCGCGACGTTCGACCTGAGCGGCGCATCGGGCACGCAGACGGTCGGCGCGCTGGCGGGCGCGGCGGGCACCAACGTGAACCTCGGCGGCAATTCGCTGACGTTGAACGGCAACGGCAATGCGACGTACGCGGGTACGATCGGCGGCTCGGGCGGTGTCACGCTCACGGGTACGGGCACGCAGGCGTTGACCGGCACCAACGTGTACACGGGCGGGACGAACCTGAACGGCGGCAACCTCGTCGTCGGCAGCAATACGGCGCTCGGCCTCGGCGCGGTGAACGTGAACGGCTCGTCGACGCTCGACGCGACCACCAACGTGTCGCTCGCGAACGCCGTCAACATCGCCACCGGCACGACGCTGACACTCGGCGGCAGCACGAATCTCGGCCTGAACGGCACGGTGTCGGGTGGCGGCGGTCTCGTGAAGAACGGCGCGGCGACCGTGACGCTGTCCGGTGCGAACAACTACGCCGGCGGCACGACCCTGAACGCAGGCGGCCTGGTGCTCGGCAACAATGCGGCGCTCGGCACGGGCGCGCTGACCGTCGGCGGCGCGGCGACGCTCGATACGAACACGAACCTGTCGGTCAACAACGCAGTCAACCTCAACACCGGTTCGACGCTGACACTGGGCGGCAGCAATGCCCTCACGCTGAACGGCGGCATCGCCGGCGCGGGCGGTCTCGTGAAGGACGGCGCGGCGACGACGACGTTGACGGCCGCGAACACCTACACGGGCGGCACGACGATCAACGCGGGTACGCTGGCGATCAGCGGGGGCGGCAGCCTCGCGGCGACCGGCGCGATGAACCTGGCCGGCGCGGGTGCGACGCTCGACGTCAGCGCCGCGACCGGTGCACAGTCGATCGGTGCGCTGTCCGGTGTCGCCGGCTCGGCCGTGAACCTCGGCGGCAACGGGCTGACGCTGGGCGGGACCGCCAGCGGCACCTTCGGCGGCGCGATCGGCGGCACCGGCAGCCTGACGCTGGCGGGCACCGGCACGCAGACGCTGAACGGCGCGAGCACCTATACGGGCGGCACGAACCTGAACAGCGGCAGCAGCGTGGTGCTCGGCAACAACGGTGCGCTCGGCAGTGGCACGGTGAACGTCGCAGGCACCGCGACGCTCGACACCAACACGAGCCTGTCGGTCGTCAACGCGGTCAATCTCGCGAACGGTTCGACGCTGACGCTGGGCGGTAGCAATGCGCTCGCGTTGAGTGGCGGCATTGCCGGCGCGGGCGGTCTCGTGAAGAACGGCCCGGCGACCACGACGCTGACGGGCGCGAACACCTACACGGGCGGCACGACGATCAACGCGGGCACGCTGGCGGTGGGCGCGGGCGGCAGCCTGGCGGCGACGGGCGCGGTGAACCTGGCAGGCGCGGGCGCGGCGCTCGACCTGGGCGCGGCGACTAGCGCCCAGACGATCGGTGCGCTGTCGGGTGTCGCGGGGACGACAGTCAACATGGGCGGCAACGGGCTGACGCTGGGCGGGACCGCCAGCGGCACCTTCAGCGGCGTGATCGGCGGGGCGGGCAGCCTGACGCTGGCCGGCACCGGCACGCAGACGCTGAACGGCGCGAACGTCTATACGGGCGGCACGAACCTGAACAGCGGCGGCCTGGTGCTCGGCAACAACGGGGCGCTCGGCGGCGGCGCGCTGAACGTCGGCGGCGCGGCGACGCTCGACACGAGCGCGAGCCTGTCGGTCAACAACGCGGTCGATCTCGGCACCGGCGCGACGCTGACGCTCGGCGGCAGCAACGCGCTGACATTGAACGGCGGCATCACCGGCGCGGGTGCCCTCGTGAAGAACGGCGCGGCGACGACGACGCTGACGAGCGCGGCCAACTACACGGGCGGCACGACGATCAACGCGGGCACGCTGGCGCTCGGTGCCGGCGGCAGCCTGGCGGCGACGGGCGCGGTGAACGTGGCCGGCGTGGGCGCGACACTCGACCTGAGCGGCGCGACGGGCGCACAGACGATCGGCGCACTGAGCGGCGTCGCCGGTTCGGCCGTGAGCCTCGGCGCGAACGGCCTGACGGTAAGCGGGACCGCCAGCGGCAATTTCGGCGGCACGATCGGCGGCACCGGCGGCCTGACCGTGTCCGGCACGGGCACGCAAACGCTGTCCGGCACGAACACGTATACGGGCGGCACGACCATCAATGGCGGCAGCACGCTGGCGCTCGGCGCGGGCGGCAGTCTCGCGTCGACCGGCACCGTGAACCTCGCCGGCACGGGCGCGACGTTCGACCTCGGTGGTGCTTCGGGTGCGCAGACGCTCGGCGCGCTGACCGGGGTGGCCGGCACGAACGTGAATCTCGGCGCGAATGCGCTGACGTTGAGCGGCAACGGCAACAACACGTTCGGCGGTGCAATCGGCGGCACCGGTGGCGTGACGTTCGCGGGCACGGGCACGCAAACGCTGACGGGGGCGAACACGTACACGGGCGGCACGACGGTCGGCGCCGGCGGCACGCTGGCGCTCGGGGCGGGCGGCAGCCTGGCCGCAACGGGTGCGGTGAATCTTGCCGGCGCGGGCGCGACGTTCAACCTGAGCGGCGCATCGGGCTCGCAGACGATCGGCGCGTTGAACGGCGCGGCCAATACGAACGTGGATCTGGGCGCGAACGGGCTGACGCTGAGTGGCACTGCCAGCGGCACGTTCGGCGGCGCGATCGGCGGTACGGGCGGCGTGACGTTCGCGGGCACCGGTACGCAGACGCTGACAGGTGCGAATACGTATACAGGCGGCACGACGATCGACGCCGGCAGCACGCTCGCGTTGGGCGCGGGCGGCAGCCTCGCGTCGGGTAGCGCTGTGAACCTGGCCGGCACGGGCGCGACGTTCAACCTGAGCGGCGCATCGGGCCCGCAGATACTCGGCACGCTGAGCGGTATCGACGGCACGAGCGTGAACCTGGGCGCGAATGCGCTGACGCTGAACGGCAGCACCAACGGCACGTTCGGCGGCGTGATCGGCGGTACGGGCGGCGTGACGTTCGCGGGCACGGGCACGCAGACGCTGACGGGCGCCAATACGTACACGGGCGGCACGACCATCAATGGCGGCAGCACGCTGGCGCTCGGCGCGGGCGGCAGTCTCGCGTCGGGCAGCGCGGTGAATCTCGCCGGCGCGGGCGCGACGTTCAACCTGAGCGGCGCATCGGGCTCGCAGACGATCGGCGCGTTGAACGGCGCGGCCAATACGAACGTGAACCTCGGCGCGAACGGGCTGACGTTGAGCGGGACCGCCAGCGGCACGTTCGGTGGTGCGATCGGCGGCACCGGGGGCGTGACGTTCGCAGGCACCGGGACGCAGACGCTGACAGGTGCGAATACGTATACGGGCGGCACGACGATCGACGCCGGCAGCACGCTTGCGTTGGGCGCGGGCGGCAGCCTCGCATCGGGCAGCACGGTGAATCTCGCCGGCACGGGGGCGACGTTCAACCTGAGCGGCGCATCGGGCCCGCAGATACTCGGCACGCTGAGCGGCATCGGCGGCACGAACGTGAACCTGGGTGCGAATGCGCTCACGTTGAACGGCAGCACCAACGGCACGTTCGGCGGCGTGATCGGCGGCACCGGCAGCGTGACGTTCGCGGGTACCGGCACGCAGACGCTGACGGGCGCCAATACGTACACGGGCGGCACGACGATCAACGGCGGCAGCACGCTGGCGCTTGGCGCGGGCGGCAGCCTCGCGTCGGGCAGCGCGGTGAATCTCGCCGGCACGGGTGCGACGTTCAACCTGAGCGGCGCATCGGGCTCGCAGACGCTCGGCACGCTGTCCGGCGGCGCAGGCACGAACGTGAATCTCGGCGCGAATGGGCTCACGCTGAGCGGCAGCGGCAACAACACGTTCGGCGGCGCGATCGGCGGCACCGGTAGCGTGACGTTCGCGGGCGCCGGCACGCAGACGCTGACGGGCGCGAACACCTACACGGGCGGTACGACGATCAACGGCGGCAGCACGCTGGCGTTGAGTGCGGGCGGCAGCCTCGCATCGGGCAGCACGGTGAATCTGGCCGGCACGGGTGCGACGTTCGACGTGAGCGGCGCGACGGGCGCGCAGACACTCGGCGCGTTGAACGGCGCGGGCGGCACGAACGTGAACCTCGGCGGCAACGCACTGACGTTGAACGGAAGCGGCGGGACGTTCGGCGGCACGATCGGCGGCACGGGCGGCGTGACGTTCGCGGGCGCCGACACACAGACGCTGACGGGCGCGAACACCTACACGGGCGGCACGACCATCAACGGCGGCAGCACGTTGGCGCTGGGCGCGGGCGGCAGCCTCGCATCGGGCAGTGCAGTGAATCTCGCCGGCACGGGTGCGACGTTCAACCTGAGCGGCGCATCGGGCCCGCAGACGCTCGGCACGCTGTCCGGCGGCACTGGCACGAACGTGAACCTGGGTGCGAATGCGCTCACGCTGAACGGCGCCGGCAACAACACGTTCGGCGGCGTGATCGGCGGTACGGGCGGCGTGACGTTCGCGGGTACCGGCACGCAGACGCTGACGGGCGCCAATACGTACACGGGCGGCACGACCATCAATGGCGGCAGCACGTTGGCGCTCGGTGCGGGTGGCAGTCTCGCGTCGGGCAGCGCGGTGACGCTCGCCGGCACGGGGGCGACGTTCAACGTGAGCGGCGCGACGGGTGCACAGACGATCGGTGCGTTGAGCGGCGGCGCCGGCACGAACGTGAACCTCGGCACGAATGCGCTCACGCTGAACGGCAGCAGCAACGGCACGTTCGGCGGCGCGATCGGCGGCACGGGCGGCGTGACGTTCGCGGGCACGGGCACGCAGACGTTGACGGGCGCGAACACCTACACGGGCGGCACGACGATCAACGGCGGCAGCACGCTGGCGCTCGGCGCGGGCGGCAGCCTCGCGTCGACCGGCGCGGTGAACCTCGCGGGCGCCGGTGCGACGTTCGATGCGAGCGGCGCGACGGGCGCGCAGACGATCGGCACGTTGAACGGCGCGGCCGGCGCGACCGTCAATCTCGGCGCCAATGCGCTGACGTTGAACGGGAGCGGCAACGGCACGTTCGGCGGGACGATCGGCGGCACGGGCGGCGTGACGATCGCCGGCACCGGCATCCAGACGCTGACGGGCGCGAACACGTACACGGGCGGCACCACGATCGCGGCCGGCGGCGCGCTGCAACTGGGCAACGGCGGCACGTCGGGCAGCATCGCCGGCAATGTCGTCGACAACGGCGCGCTGATCGTCAATCAATCCGGCGACGTGACGATCGCAAGCGTACTGTCCGGTGCGGGTTCGCTCACGCAGGCCGGCAGCGGGCAACTGACGTTGACGGGCACCAGCACGCTGAGCGGCCCGACCACGGTCAGCGCGGGCACGCTTGCCGTCAACGGGTCGCTCGGCCAGTCGACCGTGACCGTGCAGAACGGTGCGACGGTCACGGGCACCGGCACGATCGGCGGCCTCGTGGTGCAGAGTGGCGCGACGGCGGCCGCGTCGCAGCCGGGCGCGGCGCTGAACGTGGGCGGCAACGTCACGTTCCAGCCGGGCTCGACGTTCCAGGTCGCGGCCTCGCCGCAGCAAAGCGGCAGTCTCGCGGCAAGAGGCACGGCGACGCTGAACGGCGGCACCGTGCAGGTGCTCGCGAACCAGAGCGGCTACCAGCCGAGCACGACCTATACGATCCTCTCCGCAGGGTCGGGCGTGCAGGGCACGTTCAGCCAGGTGAATGCGAACTACGCGTTCCTCGCGCCGACGCTCAGCTACGATCCGGATCACGTGTACCTGCGGCTGGTCTCGAACGGTACCGCGTTTCCCGATGTCGCGACGACGCCGAACCAGCGCTCGGTCGCGGCCGCGCTCGGCGGGCTCGGCGCCGGCAATCCGCTGTACGACGCCGTGGTGACGACCGACGCGACGACCGCACGCCGCGCCTACGGGCTGCTCGACGGCGAACTGCAGGCGAGCCTGAAGAGCATGCTGCTGCTCGACAGCCGCTATGTGCGCGACGCGGTGACGGATCGTGTCCGCCAGGGCCTCGCGCCGGGATCGGGCCCGCTCGCGGCGCTATCGTCGGGTGGCGCGGCCTTGTGCGGCGACAACACGGCCGGCGCGGTCGACCCGACGCTGCCGCCGGAACGCCGGATCGGCTCGCGCGACGGCTGCTACGGCGGCACGCCTTACCAGCCGGTCGTCTGGGGGCAGGCGTTCGGCGGCCGCAGCCGGCTCACCGGCGACGGCAACGCGTCGACGATCAACCGCAGCATGACGGGCTTCATCGCCGGTGCCGACATGGCGCTCAACGACAAATGGCGTGCGGGCCTGGCCGCAGGCGTCACGCACAGCTCGCTCGACAACGACCAGAGTTCGTCGGCGTCGGTGAACAGCTACTACCTGTCGCTGTACGGCGGCGCGCAGTACGGCGCGCTCGGCGTGCGCGGCGGCGCGTCGTACACGTGGTACCGCATCAACAGCGACCGTTCGCCGGGCTTCGCGGGCTTCTCCGATCACGATTCGGCCGGCTACGACGCGAATTCGGCGCAGGTATTCGGCGAAGTCGGCTACGCGCTGCCGGTCGGGCCCGTGGCGATCGAACCGTTCGCGGGCCTCGCGTATGTGAACCTGCATACCGACGGCTATACGGAAACCGGTGGCGCGGCCGCGCTGCGCGCCGGCGGCGAGACGACGCACGTCGGCTTCTCGACCCTCGGCGTGCGCGCGGCGTCGCAGCTCGGCTCGATCGCGAGCGGCACGTTCACCGCGCGCGGGACGGTCGGCTGGCGGCATGCGTTCGGCAACGTGACGCCGTCGTCGGCGTTCACGTTCGCGAACGGCGGCACGTCGTTCCAGGTATCGGGCGTGCCGATTGCTCGCGACAGCGCCGTGCTCGAGGCCGGCATCGACGCGAACATCACGAAGCGCCTGACGCTCGGTCTCACGTACAGTGGCCAGTACGGCAGCGGCGTGCGCGACAACGCGATACTCGGCAACATCCTGTGGAAGTTCTGAACGATTACTGATGTGCCTGAACGCGACGCCCTGCGGCGACGGCAACGTCGCACGGCGTCGCGGCTTTTTCCTCGCTGCGCACGTTCCCCGTTCTGTCCTATCCTGTGCGAAACACGCGACGCGCCGCGCGTTGCGGACCCGACACAGGAGCATCGATGCCGAATCACGCTGAAGCCACGACGACCCAGGCGCCGCAAGTCGCGCCTGTTGCCCCGATCTCACCGACGGGCCCCGCGTTCATCGCGCCCGAAGCCGATCCGCAGGCACTGGCGCGCAACAACCAGTACGTGCTGAAATCCGGCGACGCGTTCGTGGTCAGCGACGCGCTCGGCGACATCGGCGGTCACGACGACGGCCTGTTCGTGGACGACATGCGCGTGCTGTCGAAGTGGCGCCTGACCTTCGGCGGCCGCGCGCCGTCGCTGCTGTCGGGTGCGACGAGTGCCGACAACGCGTCGTTCACCGCCCACCTGACGAACCGTCCGCTGCCGCCGCTCGGGGGCCACGAGACGCCCGAGGGCGTGATCCACATCGAGCGGATGCGCGTGCTCGCGGGCGACGTGCTTTACGAAGCGCTGACGCTGACGAACTACGGCGCGATCGAAGCCGAGGTGCCGCTGTCGCTGTCGTTCGCGGCCGATTTCAAGGACATGTTCGAGGTGCGCGGCACGCAGCGCCCGAAGCGCGGTGCCGTGGCGGCGCCGCGCGTCGACGCGGGCGCGGTGCGGCTGCGCTATGACGGCCTCGACAGCGTCGAGCGCAACGTGACCGTGCATTTCTCGCCGGCGCCCGATGCGCTGTCGGTCGATCGTGCCGACTACACGCTGACGATCGCCGCGCAGGCCTGCGTGTCAATCTACCTGACCGTCGACGCGACGCTCGGCCCGGTGCATGCGGAAGGGCCGGGATGCGGCCGCGTCGCGCTGCGCACCGCGCTCGTCGGCGTGCACCGCGAGATGCGCGCGCGGCGCGAATCGATGGCGCGCGTGAACACCGGCAATCCGCTGTTCGATGCGTGGCTCGACCGCTCGCTCGCGGATCTCGGGCTGCTCACGACGCAGCTCGACACGGGGCCGTACCCGTACGCGGGCATTCCGTGGTTCTCGACGCCGTTCGGCCGCGACGCGGTGATCACGTCGCTGCAGATGCTGTGGCTGCAGCCGTCGCTCGCGCGCGGCGTGCTACGGTTCCTGGCCGAGCACCAGGCGCGCGAAACGTCCGCATTCCGCGACGCGGAGCCCGGCAAGATCATGCACGAGTTCCGCCGCAGCGAGATGGCCGCGACGGGCGAGGTGCCGTTCGCGCTGTACTACGGCGGGGTCGATACGACGCCGCTGTTCATCGTGCTCGCGGGCGCCTATGTCGAACGCACCGGCGACGATGCGTTGATCGACGAGCTGTGGCCCGCGCTCGAGCGCGCCGCGCAATGGGTGATCGACAAGTGCGACCGCAATCCTTACGGACTGCTCGATTACCAGCGCACGTCGGAGCGCGGCCTCGCGAACCAGGGCTGGAAAGACAGCCACGACTCGGTGTTCCACGCGGACGGCCGTTTCCCGGACGGGCCGATCGCGCTCGTCGAGGTGCAGGCGTATGCGTGCGCGGCGCTCGATGCGATGTCGATGTGCTCGCACCGGCGCGGCCACGCGGCCGATGCCACACGCTATGCGTTGCGCGCGAAGACGCTGCGCGAGCAGGTCGACGCGCTGTTCTGGATGCCGGAAGGCGATTTCTACGGTATCGCGCTCGATGGTCATGGCGACCTGTGCCGCGTGTTCGCGTCGAACGCGGGCCACCTGCTTGCATTCGGGCTGCCCGACGCCGAGCGCGGCGCGGCGGTCGCCGGCGTGCTCGGCTCGGCGCTGTTCCAGACGGGGTGGGGCATCCGCACGCTCGCGGCCGGCCAGCCGCGCTTCAACCCGATGGCGTATCACAATGGTTCGGTGTGGCCGCACGACAATGCGCTGATCGCGCGCGGGCTGGCGCGCTACGGTGACAAGACCGCCGCGGTGAACCTGCTGCGCGCGCTGTTCGAGGCGGCGGTGAGCTTCGAGATGCGTCTGCCTGAACTGTTCTGCGGGTTCCCGCGCCGGCGCGGCGAACCGCCGACCGCGTATCCGGTGGCCTGCCTGCCGCAGGCGTGGGCGGCCGGTGCGCCGTTCATGATGCTGCAGGCCTGCCTCGGCGTGAGCATCGACGCATCGCGCCACGAGGTGCGCGTCGAGCGCCCGACGCTGCCGGAAGGCGTCGACTGGCTGCGGATCGACGCGTTGCGCGTCGGTGACGAAACCGTGTCGCTCACGTTCCGCCGTGTCGACGGCCAGGTCGTCGCGTCGGCGGAGCAGCCGGGCCGCGTGAAGGTGGTCGCGGTGCTGTAGCGGGGCGCCGCGCGAACGTTGCGCGATGTCGCGCCACGTTCGCGTGCAGCGGCATAGAATCGTGACATGACCCTTGAACGATGGCGGAGGTAGACGATGACGACCGACAACCGGCCCGACGACAACGAACACAAGCTCGAGAATCTGGAAGCGGCGGTCGACCACCTGCACAAGTCGATCGAATCGCAGAGCATCGCGGTCGGCGCGGCGAAGGGCATCCTGTTCAGCCTGATCGAAACGCTCGGTGCGCTGATCGGCGATCCCGACCTTCCCGAGCATGCGCGCTCGGGTTACGAGGCGCTGCGCGACAAGGCGAGCGAATTGCGCGGCGGGCTCGACCGGCATTGATGCCCGGATGGCCCCGGCGCTTGCCGCACGGGCTGCGCCGGGGCTGCCCGATTCTGCAGACGAAGCACAAAACCCCGTGCGCTCAAGGAGTTAGGTGGCCGGTGCGCAGGATATCCACAAGCTTGCCAACACAATCTGTGGAGAACCGTCCGGCCCCGAGCCGGGGTGCGGCGCGGGCCGTGCGAAAGCGCCGGCGCTGCCACAGGGTTGACCTCGCAAGGTCCGTGTATTGAATCCCCTTTTGTATCAGGATGTTACGCGCCGCATTGGAAGGATATCCACAGGCTTGCCAACAAATTCTGTGGACAACTCGCAATCGATTGCGTCGTGACAGTTGAGGATCGGCCTGCCCGGGGCCGGCTCGCGACGCCCGTGAACAGAGGCTGCCCGATGTCTGCGTCGGCACGCTAATTCGTGCGCGATCAAGGGCTTAGGCCCCGGGTACCCAGGATATCCACATCCTTGCCAACACTTTCTGTGGACAAGCCGGGCCGCGTCATTCGGCCTGCGCCGTCGCAGCCGCCTCGGCCACGATCCAGTCGCGAAAGAGCGTCATTGCCGGCGTGAGCGGTTTCGACTTCAACGAAGTGAGCCAGTAGCCGCCGGCGCGCACGTCGATGTCGAGCGGCCGCACGAGCAGGCCGAGCTGCAGTTCGCGCGCGAACATGCAGGCCGGTGCGAGCGCGACGCCCGCGCCCTGCATCGCAGCCTCGACCATCAGCCGCGACGAATCGAACACGGGCCCGTTGACCGCCCACGGCGCAAGCTGCGCGGCATCGAACCAGCCGTGCCATTCGTCGGTGCGGTACGAGCGCAGCAGCGTTTCGTTCGCGAGATCGGCCGGTTGCGCGAGGCGCCGCGCGATGTCCGGCGCGCACAGCGCGGTGAGCGGCGCGTCGAGCAGGCGCTCGTTGCGCGTGGTCGGCCAGTTGCCTTCCCCGAAGCGGATCGCGAAGTCGAGGCCCTCTGCGGCCAGGTCGACGACGTTGTTGTTGGTCCGCATCCGCAGCTCGACGAACGGATGCGTGTCGCCGAACTGCTTCAAGCGCGGCATTAGCCAGCCTAGGGCAAACGTGCCCACGACACCGAGCGTCAGCACCTCGTGGAAGCGCCCGCCGTCGAACTGCTTGAGCACGGTCTCGATGCGGCTGAACGCGTCGCTGAGCACCGGCAGCAGCGCGCGCCCCTCGTCGGTGAGCCCGAGGCCGCGCGGCAGCCGTGTGAACAGCGTGCAGCCGAGCCGTTCTTCCAGCGAGCGCACCTGCTGGCTGACCGCGGCCTGGGTCACGCTCAGCTCCAGGCCGGCGCGGGTGAAGTTCAGGTGGCGCGCCGACGATTCGAACGCGCGCAGCGCATTGAGCGGAAGATGAGGGCGGAGCTTGGTCATAAGAATTTCTTTTGTCAGCGCTCAATTATCGTTGCTTGTCAGGCAACCGTAAAGTCCCGATAGTGCTGTCTCGCCGGCCGGGCGCGTTCAACACCCTTTCGCTCACATTCCACCACGAGACAACCGACATGACCTACTCATCGAAACGTCGAACCCTGTTGCTGGCCGCCGCGACGGCGCCGCTCGCATTGACCGTCGCCGCGTGCGCGTCGCGGCAGGTCATGGCGCCGGACGAGGCAAGTGCCGCAGCCGCGGCTGCGGCGGCGGCCGTGACGCCCGCTGCCGCCGGGCAGATGCTGGCCGAGCTCGAACGCAGCGCGGGCGGCCGCCTCGGCGTGTGCGCGATCGACATCGCGAGCGGCCGGCGCGTGGAGCATCGCCAGAACGAGCGCTTCCCGTTCTGCAGCACGTTCAAGGCGATGCTGAGCGCGGCGGTGCTGGCGCAGAGCGTCGATCGACCGGCGTTGCTGCAACAGCGCGTGACGTACACCAAGGCCGACCTCGTCAACTATTCGCCGGTGTCGGGCAAGCATGTCGACGACGGCATGACGGTCGCCGCGCTGTGCGAGGCCACGATCCA
The DNA here is from genome assembly GCF_002223085.1 of Burkholderia sp. HI2714. Lineage (NCBI taxonomy): Bacteria > Pseudomonadati > Pseudomonadota > Betaproteobacteria > Burkholderiales > Burkholderiaceae > Burkholderia > Burkholderia sp. HI2714. The sequence goes on from NZ_NKFM01000041.1 coordinate 14,440, forward strand.
GTACAGCGACAACTCGGCCGCGAACCTGCTGATGAAGCTGCTCGGCGGCCCGTCGGCGGTGACGGCCTATGCGCGCTCGATCGGCGACGACACGTTCCGGCTCGATCGATGGGAGACCGAACTGAATACCGCGCTGCCGGGCGACCCGCGCGACACGACGACGCCGGCCGCGATGGCCGCGAGCATGCGCGTGCTGATGGTCGGCGAGGCGCTGCCGGCCGCGCAGCGTGCGCAGCTCGTCGCGTGGATGCGCGGCAACAAGGTCGGCGACAAGCGGATCCGTGCGGGCGTGCCGGCCGGGTGGACGGTCGGCGACAAGACGGGCACCGGCGACTACGGGACGACCAACGACGCGGGTGTCATGTGGTCGCCGTCGGGTGCGCCGGTCGCGCTGGCCGTGTACTACACGCAGGCGCGTGCCGATGCGCGCGCGAAGGACGACGTGATCGCGTCGGTCGCACGCATCGTGGTCCGGGCATTCGGTTGAGGCGGGCGGCACGACGTGCGTGACGCGATCCGCGTGCATGCCGTGCCGCAACCGTGACCCGCGTGATCAAACGTTGTGCGATCAACGACTTAGGTCATGCATGCTCAGGATATCCACATGCTTGCCAACAAAAATTGTGGACAAGCCCGCGCGCGGCCGCATCCGGCGTGGCGCGGGCCGCCGTGCCGCGTTTGAGGCGGCACGGACAAAGTCTTACGGATCAAGCGCTTGGCCTTGGTATGCGCAGGCTATCCACACGCTTGCCAACACAATCTGTGGACAAGCCGGTCCGCACGCACGGATGGCGCTCGGTCATGCGGCGAATGGGCGTGCGGGCGGCACTTTCCCGGCCGCGTGCCGCATTTGAAGCGGCGCGGACAAAGTCTTTCGGATCAAGCGCTTGGTCGCGGTATGCGCAGGCTATCCACATGCTTGCCAACACAATCTGTGGACAAGCCATGCGGCCGCGGTGGCGACAGTCAGGGCTGCCGATCGTCGACGGTGGGCCAGCGCGCGAACGCGAACACCCACAACATGATGAAGTTCAGGACCGGGACGAACATCGTCAGGATCCACCAGCCCGAATGCCCGGTGCGCCGAACGATGCGGACGTACGGATAGATGACGACGGCGACCAGCACGAGTGAGACGACCAGCTGCCACGCGGTGAAGTGTTCCATGGTCTTCCTCGGAGTGAGGTGTCGTGGTGCGGCGCCGGCGGAACGGCCGGCCCGTTGAGCCGTCGCGCGAAGCCGATGATGCGCGGCCGCGGCGGCTCGCGTGATCTTGACGCGTGGCGTGCGCGAGCGTCAAGGTGACGGTGAGGCGCTGCTTTCGCGCGGGATCGTGCGCTTGCGCGCAGGCCGGGGCCGTAGGGTGCCGCAACCGTGACGCCGTGCATGAAACGTCGTGCGATCAACGGGTTAGCGCAGGCTTGCGCAGGATATCCACAAGCTTGCCAACAAAATCTGTGGGTAAGTGGCGCCGCGCATGGCGGGCACGTGTGCGCCGACTGCGGCGCGCATCGTCGTGGCGTCGTGATGCGAAGTGCGGCGAAGCGGTGTATGCAATGGCCGTCACCGGGGCCTCGTCTGCATCACGCGTGCCAAAGTCCGTCGGATCAAGGGCTTAGCGTTGCGGTGCGCAGGATATCCACAAGCTTGCCAACATTTTCTGTGGAGAAGTCCGGGTGCGCGAGCGACGCGCGACACGCCCGCCAATGCCACGCGTTGCCCCGATTCCCGTGTGCACTCACGCGGTGCAGATACCGGCCACGCCGACTTTCTGGAACAGGTGCGGGCTCGCGACGGCGGACGACGGATAGGCCGACAGCTTGGCGACGAACGCCGGATGCGTGAACGCCGCGCGAAACGCCGCGGTCGATTCCCAGATCGCGTAGTTCAGGTAAGTTGGACTGTCGCCCAGCGCGCGATGCAACTGGGTCGAGATGAATCCCGGCTGCCGCTTCATGAATTCGGCGTCGTCCTTCCACACGGCGAGAAAGTCCGCTTCGTCGGCGGCGGCCAGCGTGAACACGTTGACGAGGACGACCGGCTCCGCGTCGATGGCGATCTGTTGCTGGATCGGAAAGGCCGGATCCATCGGTTTGAAATGAGGCATGGGAACTCCTGTGGGTGAGCGGGGTGATTGAACGTTCACGTCGATGCATCGGCGCCATGTGCACGGGACATCGCCGACAGCACGCGGATCGCCGCATCCAGGTCAGCCGAACTGAAATCGCCGGCGATGTCGCGGACATGCTGTTGCCACTGCCCGACCACGGCCTGATAGGCCGCCTCGCCGCGTGGCGTCAGCGCATACAAAGGGGAACGCTTGTGTGCCGGATTGGGTAGCGACTCAACCAGCCCTTCGTCGGTCAGCACGTTGATCTGTTTCAGCACCGCCTGCCGCGTGATGCCCATCGCGTCGGCGATCTGCGGGATGTTCGGGGCTTCCGGCGCCAGCGAGATGGCGCCCAGCACCTGCCAGCGCGCACTGGTCAGGCCGTGCGGTCCGGCAAAGGTGTTGCCCCATTCGATCAGCAGGCCGTTCAACCGGAATACGGACAGCGCGACGGTGGTCAACTTCGCGGATTTCGTCATGTTCGATACGCAGGATGAATTGACAACTACTTTACGTATTGGACAACCGGTTGTCAATTTGGCGATTGACCGTCACGGAGCGAGGCGGGGTAGGTAAACTGGCGATGCGATCCGGCACCGGTAACATTTGCCGCGCCGGATGGCAGGCCAACAATAAAGAACCTGGAGAGAAATCAGTGAGGACGATCTGGAAATCGATCGCCGTGCCGTTGATGGCGGCGGTATGCGGCACGAGTGCGCATGCCTGTCAGCCGGCCTACCGTCACACCGAGTATTTCGGCGAGCGCGCCTACCTGAGCGAACAAATTCGCGACAAGGTGCTCGACGACATCCGTGCCAATCACTACACCGTCATCGAGCCGCAAATCGGCTTGCTGTTCTATCCGATCGTCAGAAAGGGCAACGCGATCTACCTCGGCAACCAGCCGATCGCGACGGAGAAGGACTCGTTCTGGTATCTCGGGCACGGCTATTACCAGTTGAACGGCCAGCTCTATTACATGGGCGAGCGAGTCGGTGCGTATCCGAGCGGAGGCACCGTCGTCGTTCATGTCGAGGATCGCACGCGCCCCAGGCCGGACGACTATCCGAAGGGGCGACTGTATTGCCGTGTCGAGCATCACGCCAGCATCCTCGAAACCTCGACCGGCCTGCGGATCGAGCGAATCGTCGACGACAACTGAGTCGGGTGTACCTGACCCGGCCGGGCGCATTTGCCGCGCACGAGCGGCAAACCCTTTCGGATCAAGGGCTTGGTGTCGTTAATGGAAGGTTGTCCACAAGCTTGCCAACACAATCTGTGGAAAAGCCGTGCGTCGCGCGGCGTCAGGCCGGCAGCGGAAAGCGCACCGTCACGGTCAGCCCGCGTCCGCCGTGCGTCGTGCTGAGCGCGACGGTCGCGCGATGCTGTTCGGCGATCCGCTTGACGATCGACAGCCCGAGCCCGCTGCCCGACGACGTGACGGCCTGCGCGCCTTCACCGCGATAGAAGCGCTCCCACACGTCGGTGCGCTCGGCTTCCGGGATCCCGGGGCCGTCGTCGGCGACTTCGAGCACGGGCGTCGTGCCATCGATGCGTGCGGACACATCGACGCGCGCACCGTCGCCCGCATAGCGGATCGCGTTGTCGACGAGGTTGTTCAGCAGTACGCGCAACGTGTCCGCGTTGCCCGACGTCATCACCGGTGTCGACACGATCGCGCCGAGATCGATCCGGTGCGCGTCGGCGACGCGCGTGCGATCCGATACCACCGACCGGCACAGCGCGGCGAGATCGACGGGGGCTGACGCGGAGACGGCCGCCTGCGCATCGGGTTCGAGGCGCGCGAGCGTCAGCAACTGCTCGGCAAGGTGGCCGAGGCGTGTCGTGCCTGCATGGATCTGCGCGAGGATGTGCTCGCGCTCTTCGGCAGTCGCCGCGCGCCGCAGCAACTGCGACTGGATCGACAGCCCCATGATCGGCGTGCGCAACTCGTGCGCGGCATCGGCGATGAAGTGGCGCTGCAGCGTGAACGAGCGGTCGAGGCGTGCGAGCAGGTCGTTGATCGCTTCGGCGAGCGGTCGGACTTCGTTCGGCATCGCGCCGACGTCGACCGGTTCCAGATTGTTCGCATTCCTACGTTTGAGGCCGGATGCGATCGTGCGCAGCGGCCGCAACCCCGCGCCGATGCCGAACCACAGGCCGATCGCGAGCAGCGGCAGCATCGAGAACACGGGCCACAGCAGGTGCACGGCGATGCCCGCGATCGCTTCCCATCGTGCGTGGCGTGCCTGCGCGAGCCGGATCGTCGTGCCGCCGCGCTCGGTGACATAGGTGCGCCACGGCTGGCCGCCGACGTCGACGCTCGCGATGCCTTTCTGCTCGGGCGGCGGCAGTTTCGAATCGCGGTCGGTCGAATACACGAGCGTGCCGTTGCGCCAGACCTGCAGCAGCACGGCGTCGGGGTCGCTCGCTTCGAAGCCGTGCTTGCCGTTGGCGTGGTTGCTGAACGACAGCTCGCCGTTCGGGCCGACGACGATCTGCTTCGACATGCTGCGCATCTGGTCGTCGAGCAGGTCGTCGAGCTCGCGCAGCGCGCCCCAGTAGGTGCCCGCGCTCGCGACGAGGCCGATCACGCAGGCGGCCGGCAGCAGCCACGTCAGCAGGCGCCGCCGCAGCGACGCGTTGCGCCAGCACGCGATCGCCCGTTGCATGTGCGTCATGCGCCGTCACCGATCCGGTAGCCGACGCCGCGCACCGTGCGGATCGTGTCGTGGCCGAGCTTCTTGCGCAGGTTGTGGATATGCACCTGCACGGCGTTGCTCTCGATTTCCTCGCCCCAGCTGTACAGGCGCTCCTCGAACTGCTCGCGCGAAATCACCGCGCCCGGGTCGCGCATCAGCTCGTGCAGCAGCACGAACTCCTTCGGCGACAGCGGCACTTCGTCGTCGTTGAGCCAGACGAGGTGCTTGACGGGGTCGAGCCGCAGCGGGCCGATCACGAGCGTCGTCTGCGCGCGGCCCGCATGGCGGCGGTTCACGGCGCGGATCCGGGCGAGCAATTCGTCGAGCTCGAACGGCTTGACGAGATAGTCGTCGGCGCCGCTGTCGAGGCCCGCGATGCGGTCGGGCACGCCGTCGCGCGCGGTGATGATGATCGCGGGGAGGGTTTCGTCGCGGCGGCGCAGCGCGGCGAGCACCGACAGGCCGTCGCGGTTCGGCAGCCCGAGATCGAGCAGCAGCAGGCCGTAGCCGGTCGCGCGCAGCGCGAGCGACGCGGCGTCGCCGTCCTTCACCCAGTCGACCGCGAAACCTTCCTGTTTGAGGCCCTGTTCGAGCCCGCTGCCGATCAGCGGATCGTCCTCGACGAGCAATACGCGCATGAATTGGTGTCTCTTCAACGGGGCGCCGTGGCACCCGGGGTTCCCATGATAAGCGCCCCCGTCTTAGGCGGACCTTAAATGCGGGCGGCGCGCGGCGGCCTTTCGTACGTGTCTGGTGCGGCACCGTGTCACTTCGGCACGACCTTCAGGCTTGCTTAATCTTACGGTCCGTAATCTGGGCCGTCGCGTTCAACGGAGCGCGGCATCCCATCGAAGAAGAGGAACGAGATCATGAAACACCTGGCCAGAATCCTGACGGTCGCGCTCGCCACGCTGCCTGCCGCCGTCTACGCGCAATACACGGGGCCCTCCGCGCTGACCACGACCACCGTGAAGGAACTGCTCGCAAACGGCAAGGACGACCAGCACGTGCAGTTGCAGGGCCGCATCGTCAAGCATGTCGGCGGCGAGGATTACGAATTCGCCGATGCGACCGGCACGATCCGCGTCGAGATCGACCACAAGCTGTGGGCGGCCGGCCAGCCCGTCAGCGACAAGAACGAAGTGAAGGTGACCGGCGAATTCGAGCGCAAATGGTCGGGCAGCGTGAAGGTCGACGCCGATCACGTCGAAGTGCTGCGCTGACCGGTGCGCGCGGGGCCGGTGATACCATGGACGACCGGTTCCCGTTCCCACCAAGATGGCCGCCAATTTCGACGAACTCGCGTCCCGGATCCGGGCGCAATTTTCCGAGCTGAGCCCGCAATTCCAGGCGGGTGCCGCCTTCCTGCTCGATCATCCCGACGAAGTCGCCACCTCGTCGATGCGCAAGGTCGCCCAGCGCGCGCAGGTGCAGCCTGCATCGCTTGTGCGGCTCGCGCAGCAATTCGGCTTCCCCGGCTGGAACGAGCTGCGTGATCTGTGCGTGGCACGCGTGCGCACGCGCCCCGAGCCGCTCACGCAGCGGGCGCGCTCGCTCGTGCGGCCCGACGCGAGAGCGTCGCTCGCGCACGACCTGCTCGCCGCGCAACAGCACAACCTGTCGGCCACCGCCGCGCAGAACGAGCACGCGCTCGCCGATGCCGCGAAACTGATCCGCAAGGCGTCGCACGTGCACGTCGCGGGGTTTCGCTCGTGCTATCCGGTCGCGTTCGGCTTCGTGTACGGCTACCGGCTGTTCCGTCCGACCGTGTCGCTGCTCAATGGCGTCGCCGGTTCGCTCGAGATGGAGCTGCGCACGATCGCGAAGCAGAGCGTGACCATCGTCGTCAGCTTCGCGCCGTATTCGCAGGAAGCGACGCGCGTCGCGCAGGCCGCGAAGGCGCAGGGCAGCCGGATCGTCGCGATCACCGACAGCGCGGTGTCTCCGATCGCACTGCACGCGGATGCGCAACTGATCTTCACGCACGACAGCCCGTCGTTCTTCCCGTCGCTGGTCGCCGCGCATGCGATGGCCGAAGCGCTGGTCGCGCAGTTGCTGGCGCTCGAAGGCAGCGATGCGATCGCCGCGCTCGAGCGCACGGAAGCGGAACTGCACGCGAAGGGCGCTTACGTCGTTTGACGCGGTTCGCGCGGCGCCCCTTCCTCATTCAAGATTCAAGCGGATTCAACCGATGACGTTCACATACGAGGTGACGGATGCAGGCGACGCGAACGTTCGCAAGCAGATCGTCGCGCCGCTCATCCGGTTCAACGAAAGCCGGGCCGGCCCGATCGATGCCCGGCCGCTGGCCGTGGTCGTGACCGATGGCGAGGGTGCGGTGGTCGGTGGCCTGTGGGGCAGCACGGCGTACGGCTGGCTGCATGTCGACCTGCTCGTGGTACCCGAGGCCGCGCGCGGCCAGGGCGCGGGTACGCGCATCATGGATCTGGCCGAGGCGGAGGCCGTCGCGCGCGGCTGCCATAGCGCGTGGCTCGACACGTTCGACTTCCAGGCCCGGCCGTTCTACGAGAAACGCGGCTATGTCCGCTTCGGCGAGTTGCCGGATTATCCGGTCGGACATTCGCGCATTTTCCTGACGAAGACGCTCGCGGGCTGAGTGCCGCCGCCGCAGGGCGCGGCGCGGCGCGGTTGACGACGTCGCCGGCCGTCGCCTAGGATACCGGGCAGCGATGCAAGTCGCTTCCGGGTCCGCGGAAAGGGTTGAACCCACCTGTCGCAGCAAATTCAGCTTTCCCCCTGTCCTTTGTGCTGGCGGTATTGCGGACCTTCGGCCATTCACTGCACGAGGATTCGCATGAAAAAGCTGCCTCCCAAGGCCAATCCCGATCATCTGAAAAAGCAGGCCAAGGCATTGTTGCGCCTGTACCGGCAAGGTGACGCCGATGCCGTCGCGCGCTTTGTCCGGTTTCTTCCTGCCGCCGCGAACCATACGCACGACGAAGCGCTCGCGCTCGGGCTTCGGCTGCATGACGCGCAATCCTGCATCGCGCGCGAGTACGGCTTTGCGTCATGGGCTGATCTCGGCGCGTTCGTCGAAACGCATGCGCTGGCGGGGCAACAGCGTTCGCAACTGATCCGGCGCTGGCTCGACCTGGCGTACGGGGGCGACGTGACCGGCGGCGACGGCGCGCCCCGGCCGCGCGTCGCCGCGCAATTGCTGCTCGACCATCCGGATCTTATCGCAGTCGATTCGACCGTCGCGTGCGCGGCCGGCGATCTCGACGCCGTGCAGGCGGCGCTGGCCGCCGATCCGGGCTGGATCGCGCGTGCCGGCGGCGCGCTGAAGCTGCCGCCGTTGGTCGCCGTCACGCATTCGCGGCTCGGGCGGCTTCCCGAGTTTGCCGCCAGGCTGCGCGCTTGCGCGCGTCTTCTGCTCGATGCCGGCGCCGATCCGAACCAGCGGATCGGCAACCGGTTTGCGCCGGCCTCGCTCGCCGAACCCGACGAAGCGGGGCCGCTGTCGGCGCTGTACGGCGCGGCAGGCGTCAATCGCGATCCGGTTCTCACCGCGATGCTGCTGGAAGCTGGCGCCGACCCGAACGACGGCGAATCGCTGTATCACTCGGTGGAGCATCCGGCCTGTACGCGGGTGCTGCTCGAACACGGCGCGCGGGTGGGCGGGACGAATGCGTTGCGGCGCGCGCTCGATATGCGCGACGCGGATGCGCTCGAACTGCTCTCGCGCATGGCGGCGACCCGAACGAGCCGCCCGGCGCGGGGCTCGCGCAGACCTGGGGCGCACCGTTGTTGCGGGCGATCGGCGTGCGCTGCTCGGCGCGCCACGTCGCCGCGCTGCTGGCGGCCGGCGCCGATCCCGGCGTGCAAACGCCGACAGGTATCAGCGCCTACCGGCTGGCGATGCAGACCGGGCTGTCCGACGTCGCGGCCTTGTTGCGTGCGGCCGGCGCGGAGGAGGCGCTCGACGCGGCGGACGCATTCGTGGCGGCCTGCGCGCGCGCCGATGCCGACGAGGCGCGGCGCATCCAAGCGCGGCGTCCCGAACTGCCCGGCGCGCTGCCCGCTGAACGGCTGCGGTTGCTGCCGGACGCCGCCGCGTGGGGTTCGGGCGACGCGGTGAAGGTCATGGTCGAACTGGGTTGGCCGATCGCCGCGCGGGGCGGCGACTGGGACGCAAGCGCGCTGAATCACGCGGTGTTCCGCGGCGACGCGGACTTGCTGGCGTTCCTGCTCGCGCACGGCGCGAACTGGCGCGACCTGCACGGGTTCGGCAGCGACGCGCTCGGCACGTTGTCGTGGGCATCCGTCAACGAACCGGAGCAGGTCGGCGCTGCCGACTGGGAGGCTTGCGCGCGGGTGCTGCTCGCGCACGGCGTGCCGCACGCCACGCGGGACCCGTCGAATCCGGACGACGTGCTGATCGACGGCCGCGCGATGCGCTTCTCCGACGCCGTCACCGACGTGTTGCTCGGCATCGACGGCGGGCCGACCGCCTCGATCTGAACGACCGTGGGCCGGCGACGGGCAGGCGGCGGCGCCGGCCCGCTCGTTGCCGGCGGCTGGCGTACAGTCGGCGTGCCGGGTTTTCCCGATCGCGCGACGACATTTCGGCGAACGCTGAAACGTCGCGTGCACGACCGGCGTAAGCTCGGTCGTCAACTTCCTTCCGGAGTCCGCGATGACCCGTTCCGACCTGCAAGCCCGCCAAGCCGAAGCCTTCCGCGCACTGCATGCGCGTCCCGGCGCCTTCATCATCCCGAACCCGTGGGACGCCGGCACCGCGCGCCTGCTCGCGATGGCCGGCTTCGAGGCGCTCGCGACCACGAGTGCCGGCTACGCGTTTTCGAAAGGGCAGCCTGACAACGCGATCGACCGCGACGCGATGCTCGATCACATCGCCGAGATCGTTACCGCGGGCGGTTTGCCCGTCAGCGCCGATCTGGAGAACGGCTTCGGCGACGCGCCCGACACGGTGGCCGAAACGATCCGGCTCGCGGCGGAGGCCGGCGCGGTGGGCGGCTCGATCGAGGACGCGACGGGCCGCGCCGACGCGCCGATCTACGCACGCGAAGCGGCGATCGAGCGTATCGCGGCGGCCGTCGACGCGGCACGCGCGCTGCCGTTCCCGTTCACGCTGACGGCGCGCTGCGAAAACTACCTGCATGGCCGCCATGACCTCGCCGACACGATCGCGCGGCTCGTCGCCTATCGCGACGCGGGCGCCGACGTGCTGTACGCGCCGGGCATCACCGATGCGGGCGACATCGCGGCGGTGACTCAGGCGGTCGGCGCGCCCGTGAACGTCGTGATGGGGCTGCAGGGCGGATTGCTGAGCCTCGACGCGCTGGCGGCGCTCGGCGTGAAGCGCGTGAGCGTCGGCGGCGCGCTGGCGCGGGCCGCGCTCGGCGCCTTTCTGCGCGCGGCGAAGGAGATGGCGCAGGACGGCACGTTTACGTTTACGCAAGCTGCCGTGCCCGGGCGCGATATCAACCGCTGGTTTGCGTCACCCGATAATTCGCCGGTTTTGTTCGGGGAATGAGCGCAGATAAATGGTGGGATCGTTTCCAATCGAAAGCTGATTGACAATAATCAACCGATTTCGCGTCTCAATTAAACGTCGCTGACGACGCAAAATACATCGTCTATTCTCCGCATTCCCGGCCGTTCGACCGGCGCCGGCGTACAAACCACGCGGGACCGGGGGATCGGGCGATCGCCGTGCGCGTCGATGCCGCGCATTGTTGCATTTCCTCGGTCAGTATGTTTTTGAACGCGGGAGTTGCCGGCTGATTATTTGATTGATAATCTGCGGCACGTTCGAAAGAACAGTGGGTGGTCCGCCGGGAATATCGATATATATAAATGCTGAGAGAGCGATGACAAACCGAGAAAATCAACGCGTCAGGTTTCGCGTCGGCGATGTCGTGACGCTGAAGACGGGCGGGCCGCGCATGACCGTCACCTATGCCGGGCCGGTCGTATTCGACGACGGCGACTGGTTGATCTGCCAGTGGTTCGACGAAAACGGCGAATTCCGGCAGGAAATGTTCCCGCACGACACGGTGGTGCCCGAGCCGCGCGCGATTTCGGCCGGGCGCGTCCGCATGCGCATGCAGTCGCATCGCTACCGGTCGGCGGCCTGACGATCATCTGTCGTCGTAAGGCAGCCACGCCCGGTCTCCGCGCCGCGACATTTCACGTCAGCCCGAAACATGCGGCGGTGCGTTGCACGGATACTGTCTGCATGAACCCGACCGATCCCATCGCAGCGGTCACGCACCGCGATCCCTATCCCTACTATGCGGCGCTCGTCGACGGGCCGCCGCTCGCGTTCGACGCCACGCTCGGCCTGTGGGTCGCGAGCCGCGCGGCCGCCGTGACGGCCGTGCTCGGCCACCCGGCCTGCCGCGTTCGCCCGCTGGACGCCCCGGTGCCGCCCGCGTTGCGCGGCACGACGGCCGGCGCGCTGTTCGGCGAGCTGGTGCGCATGAACGACGGCGCGTTGCGGCACGACGTGCCGAAGCAGGCGCTGCGCACGGCGTTCGCGCCGATCGACACGGCGGCGCTGCGCGACCGTGCCGCGCGGATTGCCGCGCGGCGCTTGCCGGCGCCGGACGATGCCGGCGCGCTGAACGCGTGGTGCATGACGGTGCCCGTTTGCGCGGTTGCCGATCTGCTCGGCTTCGACGAGGCACAGCTCGACGGTATCGCGGCGCAGGTCGTCGATTTCGTCGCCGCGCTGTCGCCCTTGTCGGATGCCGTGGCACTGGCCCGCGCGAGCGACGCTGCGCGAGCGCTGCTCGACCGGATGACGGAGCACGTCGCACAGACGCATGCGCACGACGGCACGCTCGTCGCCGCCGTGCAGCAGGCGGCCCGCGCGTCGGGCTGGCAGGCGAGCGGTGCGCTGGTCGCGAATCTCGTCGGGCTGTTGTCGCAGACCTGCGAGGCGACCGCCGCGTGGCTCGGCAATACGCTGGTGGCGTGGAACGGGGAAGCGGGGGCGAGCGCCGCGCGCGTCACGCCGGACGATGCCGCGCTCGACGCATTCGTTGCCGAAGTCGGGCGCTTCGATTCACCGGTGCAGAACACGCGCCGCTTCGTCGCATCGCGCACGGCGATCGAAGGCGTGGCCGTCGAAGCCGGCGATGCGATTCTCGTCGTGCTCGCCGCCGCGAACCGCGACCCGGCCGTGCATCGCGACCCGCAGCGGTTCATGCCTGACCGCGCGGCCAGGCCGAATTTCGGCTTCGGCACGGGGCCGCACGGTTGCCCGGGCGAGCGGATCGCGCGGGCGGTGACGGCGGGGGCGTTCGGGGCGTGGCTGCGTGCGGGCGGCGTACCGCCGCACGAAGGGCTGGTGTGGGACTACCGCGCGTCGACCAACGTCAGGATGCCGAAGTTCGACGCGCCACGCTGAAGGGGAAAGAGGGACTTAACGGCAGCCTTGCTTCTCCGCCCATTGCTCCTGGGCGGCAACGCGGCGCTGCACGCGTTCGACGAGGCCGGTCGAGAAGGTCCGCATGCTGATGCCGCGGCGCTTCGCGAGGATCGTCTGCGCGACATCGGTGCGCGGGTTCGGCTGGCAGGCCCAATACAGCGTCATCAGCCAGCCGATGCCGGTCCATCCGAACAGCGCGTTGAACATCGCGACCGTCAGCTTGTCGTGCCGGCCACGCCGGTCGGCAATGACCGCCGGCAGAAAATAGATCGCGATCGCGGCCACCGAACCGGCCACTTGAATCAGGACTGCGTTCTGCATGTTGCTGCTCCATCCGAACTGCAATGGGACTGATTGTCGCGCTTTTTCCGTTTGCGTGCAGGCCGTGGCCAAGCAATTGATTGTTGCGTTTTTAATGACGATCAGCCGGCTTCGGCGTCCGCCGGCTGCACTTCGTTGCTCAGCGCGAAACCTTCGTCGAGCCAGCCCGTCACACCGCCGATCATCAGCTTGACCGGCCGGCCGAGGCGCGCGAGCTGGATCGCCGCGCGCGCGGCGCCGTTGCAGTGCGGGCCCGCGCAGTAGACGACGAACAGCGTGCCGGCAGGATAGCCGGCGAGCTTGCTCTCGATGATCTTGCGGCGCGGCAGGTTGCGCGCGCCGGGCACGTGGCCGGCGGCGAACTGATCGGGGCCGCGCACGTCGAGCAGCACGAAATCGGGCGTGCCCGATGCGAGCGCGTCGTGCACGTCCCAGCAATCGGTCTCGAAGCGCAGCGATGCCTCGAAATGCGCGAGGGCGGCGGGGCTGTCGGCGGCGGGCACGTCGGTGACGTAGGACATGGCAGGTTCTCCTGAAGATTGCGCGGAACGCGGTGGAATGAGGGGCAGTATCGCGGTTCGGCGCGTTTCGCGGCAGTGGCGCGATCGACAAGTTCCGGTAACATCGCGCCATGCACAATCATCTCGTCGTCGCGCTCGCCTACGATCGACTCTGCACGTTCGAATTCGGCTGCGTGGTCGAACTGTTCGCCCTCGAACGCCCCGAGCTCGGGGTCGACTGGTATCGCTTCGCGGTCTGCGCGAGCGAGCCGGGGCCCGTGCGCGCGGCGGGCGGCATCACGGTCGCCGCGCCGTATCGGCTCGCGACGCTCGATCGCGCCGACACCATCGTGATCCCCGGCTGGCGCGATCCGGACGAACTGCCGCCGGAGCCGTTGCTGAAGAAGCTGCGGGCCGCGCATCGCCGTGGCGCACGGCTCTGCTCGATCTGTTCGGGCGTGTTCGTGCTGGCCGCGGCCGGCGTGCTCGACGGCCTCACGGTGACGACCCACTGGCGCTATGCGGAGAAACTGCAGGCGCGCTATCCGGCGCTGCGCGTGAATCCCGATGCGCTGTACGTCGACGAAGGGCAGGTGATCACATCGGCCGGATCGGCGGCGGGGCTCGACATGCTGCTGCATCTCGTGCGCCGCGATCATGGCGGCGCGATCGCGAACCGGGTCGCGCAGCGCCTCGTGCTGCCGCCGCATCGTGACGGCGGGCAGGCGCAGTTCGTGCCGCGCCCGGTCGCGCCGGGCGGCACCGACCGGCTCGCGAAGCTGATCGACTGGATGCGCGCGCACGCGGCCGAGCCGCACACGCTTGCGTCGCTCGCCGCGCAGGCCGCGATGAGCACGCGCACGCTGCAGCGTCAGTTCGCGGACGCGACGGGGATGTCGCCGCTCGCGTGGCTGATCCGCGAACGCGTGAATGTCGCGAAGGACATGCTCGAAGCGCATCCCGCGCTGTCGCTCGCGCAGGTCGCGGCGCGTGCGGGGTTCGGTTCCGAGGAATCGCTGCGCCGGCATTTCCGGCGCGTCGCGGCGACGAGCCCGGCCGCGTACCGGCGCGGGATGAGTCGTGGCGTAAGATCGCAGGACGCTTGAGCGCCGCGCATCCGCGCGGTGGCGGCTTTCGTACCCGGCGGCGCATCGCCTGCCCGGGGCATTCCGGACGAAAGCGGAATAGACCAACAACATGACACTCAGAGAGAACCTCGGATTCGGCTTCACGCGCGACGCCACGCACGTGTACTGCCATGACGAGCCGTTGCGGGACCGTGCCGGCAACCTCATCGACGGCATCGTGATCGACGGCTTCCGGCCGTTGTCCCAGTATCTGGCGACGGACGGCGTGCGTGCGTACGCGTGCACGTTCACGTGGTTGCGCTTCACCGTGCTCGACGTCGATGCCGCGACGTTTCGACGGCTGGACGAATCGCATGCCGTTGACGCGAACCATGTCTACTTCCAGAACCGCAAGCTTGCCGGCGCGTCGCCCGCGAGCTTCCGGCTGCTGAACGATGCATGGGGGCACGACGACCGCTACCTGTATCACTACGGCAAGCGCATGCGCGGCGCGGATCCCGCGACGCTGCGGTGGGTCGGCGCGTATCTGGTCGATGCGCAGCGGGTCTGGTATGGCGGACGGGCGCTCGAAGGCGCCGATGCGGCGAGCTTCGTCAGCGCGGCCGATGTCGCGCAGGATCTCGCGACCGACCGAGTGCGGCCTTACCAATACGGGCACGCGATCGATCCTGGCCCGCGCGAGAAGTGGGAACGCGACTGGTCGCCGTTTTTTGCCGCACGCCCCGAACTGCAAGGCTACTGGTGGCACACGCTGGTCGGGCAGGCTGCGGCAGACACGCCGGAGAAAGAACTTGGCGGCGGGTACCGGGTAGTCGGCAACCAGGTGTATCTGCACGACCTGCCGCTGCTCGAACCGGATGCGGCGACGGTCCGGTGGCTGGGCGATTCGTTCATCGCCGACCGGTCGCGACTCTATTCGTACTCGGATTACCACACCGGCTTTCTCCGCGGCGGCCCGCTGCCGGGCGATCCCGCCCAGTGGCGACAAGTGGCCGGGCCGTGGTATCAGGCCGGCGACCATTGCTATCTGAAGCAGTGGCGCGGTCATGCGGAAGCCGCGAAAGTCGACGGAAACACCTTCGAAGTCCTGAACGATACCTATGCGAAGGATCGCCATGGCGTGCTGTGCATGCTGGTACGCAAGCGCGGCATCGATCCTGCCCGGGTCGAAGCGATCGGCGACCATTATCTGCGCGACGGCGGCCGCCTGTTCTATTTCGGCAAGGAAGTGAAGGCGCGGTTCGATGGCGCAAGCGCCGAATTCGTCGGGCACGGCTTCCTGCGCGACGGGCAGGGGCGGTTGCTGCACGGCAACCAGCCGTGTCGCCGCGGTGTCGATGGCGCGACGCTCACGTTTCTTTCCGAGTATTTCGCGCGCGATCGTGCGCGGGTCTACGTCTATTGCAACGGTGCCGAACTCGTGCCGCTGCCGGGTGTCGATCCGGCCGCCTTTCGTCTCGAACAGCCCGATGTCGGCACGGACGGCAGCCGTCGATATGTCTATCAGGCGTGGCTCGCTGCGTGGCGCGCCCGGCATCGAACGCCGATGCCCGACTACGTGCCGCCGGATTACGTGGCGCCCGAAGCGGGCGCGCAGGCCGAAGCCGCGCCGGTGCCTGAATCGGTATCGGCGCATGAAGCGTCGCAGTCGCCGCTTGCCGGGGCGGTTGCGGCCCGTCGTGCGTGTGTGCTCGAATGGACGCGCGACGGCACGGGCGACGTGCGCCTGGTCGTCGCCGGCGAAGGATTCTGCGACATCTGGGATCTTGCGCGGCGACGGGTGGTCGCGTCGTTCGAACTGCCGCGTCCATTCGTGCCGGACGAAGCGGAAGCGACTGCCACGGACGGGCTGCGCAACGTGCCGGTGAGCGCATCGGCCGATGCGGCGCTGTCGACGCTGATCGTCGCGTACTGGGACAACACGGCGCTTTACCGGGTCGACGCCGCGAACGGTACCGCGGACGTGTGCTGGCGCGCCGAAAGCCGGTACGACGATCTGGAGCGGGTTCATCTGTCGCCCGACGCGCGCGAAGCGTGGGTGCGCATCCGCAACCGGCTCTACCGTGTGCCGCTCGCCGGCGGCGGCACGCTCGACGTGCTCGATTACGACATGGCCGACGTGCGCTTTCAGGATGCGCCGTTCGCGGTGAGCGCGGGCCGGCGTCGCCGTGCATTCGCCCGGGATGCCGCGCTGACGGTGCGAACGGATGGCGAAGCCGATTGCGAATTGCCGGGCGCGGACAATGGCTTCCCCTGCGCGTTTTCCGACGATGGTGCCCGCGTGCTGGCGCGCGACGCGAAATGCGTGTTGCGTGAGTTCGATGTCGGCAGCGGCAAGCGGCTCGCGTTGCATCGTGGCGGCTGGTGCGAGCGCAGGTGGTTCAAGAGCCAGGCCGGCTGGATCGGCGGTCGCCTCGTGTTTGCCGGCCTGCCGATGGGCGGGCGGGGCGAGGTCGACATCTGGGATGTGCTCGACAACCGGCTGCTGTTTCGCATCGAGGCCGCGGTACGCGTGCCCGAGCCGGACGCGGGCTGACACGGTCGCGGCGCTGCGGCAGGTCGTTCGCGGGAAGCGCGCCGGGCGATTCCGAAACCGGTGCGAGCAACCGACGCGATCGCGCCGTGGTACGACGCATGCATCGGCCAACCCGACGACGGCGCAGCGCAGGCGGCCGGTTACCGGCGCAACCGGCCGCCTGAACCGAACGGCCGCATGCACCGCGGCCGGCGCATGCTCAGCGCGTGCGGGTATCGTGCGCCTTCTGCTTGATGCACGCGATGCGATACACGCCATCCTCGACCTCGACACCGTGCGTGTCGTGCGTGAAGCCGGGGAAGCGCAGGTCGTACTGCTCGAGCGCCTTCAGGTAGCCGAGCAGCGGGCCGTCGGCCGGCCCCGCGTTCTCGCCGGGCATCAGCAGCGGAATGCCGGGCGGATAGGGCACGACGCCCGTCGCGACGGTGCGGCCTTCCATCTCCGCGAGCTCCAGCATCTCGATGTCGTTGTGCACCAGATGCTCGAACGCCTCGGCCGGGCTGTAGTCGGGCTTCGGCAGCGTCGAGAAGCCGCGCGACATCATCTCGGTCGTCTTCAGGTCGCTCATCGCGCTGAACATCAGGTCGCACAGATCGCGCAGGCCGAGCTTGCCGTAGCGTTCCGGATAACGCGCGACGAGTTCGGGCAGCGCCTGTTCGAGCGGCGCGTTCGCATCGTAGTCGCGCTTGAAGTCGAGCAGCGTGTTGACCAGCGTGCCCCACTTGCCCTTCGTCACGCCGAGCGAGAACAGGAACAGGATCGTGAAGTCGGTCGTTTTCTCGACGACGATCCCGTGCCGGTCGAGATACGCGGTGACGACCGACGCCGGAATGCCGACCGGCATCAGCCCGCCGTGCGAGGCGACGCCCGGCGTGACGATCGACACCTTGATCGGGTCGAGCATGCAGTAGTCTTCCTCGATATCGCCGAAGCCGTGCCACGTGTCGCCCGGATGCAGCACCCAGCACGACGGATCGGTGGCGAGCAGCGTCTCGTCCGCTTCGTGGAAGCGCACGCGCCGGCCCGTCTTGCGATCGACGACGCTGTCGGGCTGCCAGCCGTTGAAGAACCAGTCGTTGTTCTCCGCGCATTCCGTATGCAGGCGCGCCAGCATCTGGCGGAAAGCGACGGCCTCGCGGATCGCGTCGGTGGTCAGCGCCTCGCCGCCGGGGCCGTCCATCATCGCGGCGCTCACGTCGTTCGACGCGATGATCGCGTAGTTCGGCGACGTCGACGCATGCATCATGTACGCCTCGTTGAAGCGGGCGTGCTCGATCGGGTTGCGGCCGTCGCGAACATGAATGAACGATGCCTGCGACAGCGCGGCGAGCAGCTTGTGCGTCGATTGCGTCGCGAACACGGTCGGCTTGCTCGCGTCGTGTTGCGACGGATCGCCGTGCATCGCGTGACGGTCGCGATAGATCGGGTTGAAGCGCGCGTAGCCGTACCATGCCTCGTCGAAATGCAATCGATCGACGCTCTGGCCGAGCAGTGCCTCGACGCGCGCGACGTTGTAGCAGAGGCCGTCGTACGTCGAGTTCGTGATCAGCGCATGCACGGGCGTCGGGTCGATGCCGTCGCGGCCGCGCACGAGCGGGTTCGCGTCGATCGCGAGGCGCACGGCGGCGGCCGTCAGCCGCTCGGGCATGATCGGCCCGATGATCCCGTAGTGGTTGCGCGACGGAATCAGGTAGGTCGGAATCGCGCCCGACATCGTCATCGCGTGCTCGGCCGACTTGTGGCAGTTGCGGTCGCACAGCGCGACCTGGTTGCGCGTGACGCTCGCCATCAGGATCACGCGGTTCGACATCGACGAGCCGTTCGTCACGTGATACGTGCGATGCGCGCCGAACACGCGCGCCGCATAGCGTTCGCTTTCACCTATCGGGCCCGAGTGATCGAGCAGCGAGCCGAGTTCGCCGACCGAGATCGACAGGTCGGAGCGGAACAGCGATTCGCCGAAGAATTCGAAGTACGCACGGCCGACCGGCGATTTCAGGAACGCGGTGCCGCCCGTGTGGCCGGGCGTGTGCCACGAGTATTCGTACACGCGCGAGAACTGCGCGAGCGCGCGGAACATCGGCGGCAGCACGGTTTCGCGGTAGCGCTCGATCGCGGCCACGATGCGGCCGCCGATGAATGCGGTGGTGTCCTCCAGCATCCAGATGAAGTCGTCGGCCTTGCGCATCGCGTCGACCGGAATCGCGGACGCGCTCGCGCGGCTCGCGAGCAGGAACACGGGCACGGTCGCGTTGCGTGCACGCATCGCGTCGAGCACGGCCTGCGCGGGTGCGTGGTCGGCGTCGTTGCCGAGTTCCCAGTTGAGCAGCAGGCACTGGATCGCCGGATCGGCGGCGACCACCGCGCACGCATCGTCGGCGGACGTCGCGATCACGACGTCGACGAGCCGCGTGCGCAGTTCCTCGGCAAGCGCCGTCGCGGCGCGCCCGGTGGCCGTGCGTTCGTCGATGTCGTGCTGCACGAGCAGCGCCTTCATGCCGAGGCGGCGGAAGGCCGGTTGGGTCAAGGAAGCAGTCATGTGTCATTCCCCCGTTTGCTGGGTTGCCTGGACGCTCGCGGCAACGGCCGGCGAGCGCGCGTGAAGGGTGTCGGCCTGGTGACGGCCCACGGAGATCCAGAAGGTGGCGGCGAGCGCGGCGATGGTCACGCCGAGTGCGAGATAGCGCACCCAGCGCGGCGAGCGGCCGCCCGGATGGATATGGGTTTCCTCGATCTCGCGCTGGCGGTTGATCGACAGCTCGTAGAAGACGATCGTCGCGACGACGAAGATCAGCGACCAGCGCGTTTGCTGGCCGTCGGAGCCGACCATCGCCCACAGCGCGTAGACGGCGCCGATCAGGCCGACGATCGTGTAGAACGTGAACTGGTGCGACGGCATCTTGCCGTAGCCGAGCACCTTGATCGCGATGCACGAGTAGATGTACGGCAGCAGCGTCATGATCACGGCGATCGACGCGATCTTGCCGAACTGTTCGCTCGCGCTCGGCGACATCGTCGCGAGCACCTGCACCGACATGATCAGCGCGACGATCGCGAGGCCGGCCGACGGCACGTTCTTCGAGTTCACGCGGGCGAACACGCCGGCGAACAGGCCGTCGTCGGCGGCCGCCTTCGCGGTCTGGCCGACCAGCAGCGTCCAGCCCGCGAGCGAGCCGAGGCAGCCGAGCGCCGCGCAGATCGCGACCGCGTTCGCGGCCGACTCGCCGAGCGCGAGGCGCGCGGCATCCGCGAACGGCGCGCTCGATGCGAGCAGCGCCTTGTTCGGGATCATCCCCATGATCACGGTCGAGCTCAGCACGTAGCAGACGGCCGCGAGCACGACGCCGCCGACGGTCGCGATCGGCACGTTGCGCGACGGGTTCTCGACGACACCGGCCGATACCGACGCACTCTCGACGCCGATGAACGCCCACAGCGTGAAGTTCAGCGTCGCGCCGATCGCGCTGAAGCTGTTGGTGCCCGACACGTTCCAGCCGGCGAAATACACGTCCTTGCTGAACCAGAACCAGCCGAACACGGCCATCCCGAGGATCGGCACGAGCGCGAAGATCGTCGTGACCGACTGCACGCGGCCGACGACGTTCGGCCCGAGGATGTTCGCGTACGTGAACAGCCAGATCACGAAGATCTGCGCGAGCGCGAACACGAGCGGGTCCTTCAGGACCGGGAAGAAATGCGTGAGGTAGCCGAGGCCGGCGACCGCGAGGCCGACGTTGCCGAGCACGTTCGCGAGCCAGTAGATCAGGTTGGTCTGGTAGCCCATGTACGGGCCGAACGACTTGCGCGCATACGCGTACGGGCCGCCGGCGGCCGGGTCGATCGCGGCGAGCTTCGCGAACACGAGCGCGAGCGACACGGCGCCGACGACGGTGATCAGCCAGCCGAAGATCGCGATGCCGCCGGTGGCGGCGAGGTTCGCGGGCAGCATGAAGACGCCGGAGCCCATCATGTTGCCCGCGACCATCAGCGTGGCGGGAATGACGCCGATTTTCGGCGCGGAAGCCGCGGCCGACGGGGCGGCGGCGCGGGAGGAGGACGAGCTGGCATCGGACATGCGACGCTCCTTGACGAGACGTGTTGCGGTTGAAGTGGCGCGGCGTGGCGCCGGTTGACGATTCCGGCATGAATCGTCGTTTTATTTAACGTTTTCATGTTATCGCCTTGGTGGTTTTTAATAAGGGTAAACGCCGGTATTTAATAACTTGAATATTGATGAATGTCATTGAAACCAGTGAATCGGTGTTTGAGTTTGGGTGTGGGCGGGCTGTGTAGCAAGGATCTGGGCGTTTTCGTTGGTCTCGGCCATGGATGGTGGATCACGCTGCTGAAGCTGTCGTGGATAATCGTTTTTCCCGAATCGGTTAAATCAATTCGTGACGTAAATGCCGCCGCAATCGGGGTTCGGGTTTGTCGGTTAATATCGAGCGCATCAAACGCGCGCCGCCGGCGCGCGACCACTGCTTCTTCCCCGACGACGATTCCGATGACGACGCTGCCTTCCCGTTTGCCGCTGGTCCAGGCCCCGATGGTCGGTTCGCTGAGCCCGCTCGCGATCGCGGTGTGCGAAGCCGGCGGGCTCGGCTCGCTCGCGTGCGCGGCGCTCGGCCCGCAGCAACTGCGCGACGAGATCGAGGCGATTCGTGCGCGCACAAGCGCACCGTTCAACGTGAACTTCTTCTGCCATACGCCGCCGGCCCCCGACGCCGAGGTCGAGGCACGCTGGCGTGCGGCGCTCGCCGGTTATTACGCGGAAGCCGGGCTCGATCCGGCCGCCGTGAAGGGCGGCCCCGGCCGCGCGCCGTTCGACGATGCGATGTGCGCGGTCGTCGAGGAACTGCGCCCGGCCGTCGTCAGCTTCCATTTCGGGTTGCCGGATGATGCGTTGCTCGAGCGCGTGCGGCGTACGGGCGCGTGGGTCGTGTCGTCCGCGACGACCGTCGAGGAAGCGCGCTGGCTCGATGCGCGCGGCGTCGATGCGATCGTCGCGCAGGGCGCGGAGGCCGGCGGCCATCGCGGGATGTTCCTGACCGACGACATCCATGCGCAACCGGGCCTGTTCGCGCTGCTGCCGCAGATCGTCGACGCGGTGCGCGTGCCGGTGATCGCGGCCGGCGCGATCGCCGACGGGCGCGGCATCGCGGCTGCGTTCGCGCTCGGCGCGCGCGCGGTGCAGATCGGCACGGGCTACCTGCTGACGCCGCAGGCCGGCCGCTCGGCGCAGCATCGTGCGGCGGTGCGCGCCGCGCGCGACGACGGCACGCGCATGACCAACCTGTACACGGGCCGCCCCGCGCGCGGGCTGCTGACGCGCTTCATGCGCGAGCAGGGGCCGATGAGCGCACGCGCGCCGGCGTTCCCGCTCGCGACGGCCGCGGTCGATCCGCTGCGCGGCGCGTTCGAGCGGCAGGGCCGCGACGACTTCTCGCTGCTGTGGTCGGGCGAGGCCGCGGCGCTCGCGCGTGAAGCGGATGCGGGCGAACTGACGCAACGCCTGTGGCGCGACGCGCTGGCGTGCGCGGCGGGGCTGCGCGACGCGTTCCCGCAGGCGGTCTGAGCGACCGGGAAGGGGGCGCCGGTACGGGAGCATCGGCGTATCATCTGGGTTTTCGTCAGCCCGATCCAGGCACCCCCACCATGACCTCCGTCGACACTACCCCCGTCCTCGACCATGACAAGCTCGTTACCTTCATCGAGCGCAAGTGGAACGATGAAATCCTCCACGCGCTGACCGACTACATCGCGATCCCCGCGAAGAGCCCCGCATTCGACCCCGACTGGGCGAAGCGCGGCTATCTCGAGCGCGTCGTCACCGATGCCGCGCAGTGGGCCGAGCGCCAGCCCGTGAAGGGCCTGAAGCTCGAAATCGTGCGCCTGCCCGGCCGCACGCCGGTGATCTTCTTCGAATCGCCCGCCACGCGTTCCGGCAGCACCGACACGATCCTGCTGTACGGCCACCTCGACAAGCAGCCCGAATTCGACGGCTGGCGCGCGGACCTCGGCCCGTGGACGCCGAAGTACGAGAACGGCAAGCTGTACGGCCGCGGCGGCGCGGACGACGGTTATGCGATCTACGCGAGCCTCGCGGCGCTCGGCGCGCTCGACGAGCAGGGCATCGAGCGGCCGCGCTGCGTCGGCCTGATCGAGACCTGCGAGGAATCGGGCAGCTACGACCTGCTGCCGTACGTCGACGCGCTGCGCGACCGGCTCGGCCAGGTGTCGCTCGTCGTGTGCCTCGATTCGGGCGCCGGCAACTACGACCAGATGTGGCTTACCACGTCACTGCGCGGGCTCGTGTCCGGCGACCTGCAGGTCGAGGTGCTCGAGGAGGGCGTGCACTCGGGCGTGTTCGGCGGCATCGCGCCGTCGAGCTTCCGCGTGATGCGCCAGCTGTTCGAGCGCCTCGAGGATGCGAAGAACGGCAACCTGCTGCCGGGCGTGTTCCATTGCGAGATTCCGGACAGCCGCGTGCGCGAAGCCGAAGCGGCCGCGTCGATTCTCGGCGACGCCGTGTGGAAGGGGCTGCCGTGGGCGTGCGGCGCGGACGGCAAGCCGGTGCTGCCGACCACGACCGATCCGCGCGAGGCGCTGCTGAATTCGACGTGGCGTCCGTCGCTGTCGGTCACCGGCGCGGCCGGCCTGCCGGCGCTCGCCGACGCGGGCAACGTGCTGCGTCCGCGCACCGCGTTCAAGCTGTCGCTGCGCCTGCCGCCGCTCGTCGACGCCGCGCAGGCCGTGCAGCAACTGAAGGAATTGCTCGAACTCGATCCGCCGTACAACGCGAAGGTCACGTTCAAGCCGGACGCGGGCGCCGCGACGGGCTGGAGCGCACCGGATCTCGCGCCGTGGCTCGCGTCGTCGCTCGATGCCGCGTCGCGCCGCCACTTCGGCGCCGATTGCGCGTACATGGGCCTCGGCGGCACGATCCCGCTGATGAACGTGCTGCAGGAAGGGTTCCCGTCCGCGCAGTTCATGGTGTGCGGCGTGCTCGGGCCGAAGTCGAACGCGCACGGCCCGAACGAATTCCTGCACGTGCCGTATGCGAAGAAGCTGACGGCGGCGGTCGCGGACGTGATCGCGACCGCGCGCTGATTGCTTCGCGCTCAGCAGTGACAACTGTCCGACCCAACCTCACGGAGCCTTGCCGATGACCGCACTGCCGACGCCCGATACCGACCCGCTGCGCATGCGCGCCGAACCGCTGCATGCATTCGTCGCGGCACTCTGGGAACGGGCCGGCAGCAGTGAGCGCGAGGCCAGGCTCGTCGCCGATCACCTGGTCGGCGCGAATCTCGCGGGCCACGATTCGCACGGGATCGGAATGATCCCGAACTACGTCGCGTCGTGGCGGGAAGGGCAGCTGCAGTTGAACGGGCACGCGTCGATCGTCCGCGATGGCGGTGCGGTGCTGACGATCGACGGCGGTCGCGGCTTCGGCCAGGTGATCGCGTTCGAGGCGATGGTCGAAGGGATCGACCGCGCCCGACGCATGGGCATCTGCGCGATCGGGCTGCGCGACGTGCATCATCTCGGCCGCATCGGGCACTGGGCCGAGCAGTGCGCGCGTTCGGGGCTCGTGTCGTTCCATTTCGTCAACGTGCCGGGCGACCTGCTGGTCGCGCCGCTGCACGGCACCGATCCGCGCTTCGGCACGAACCCGTTCTGCGCCGCCTATCCGCGTGCGGGCCGGCCGCCGCTGCTGCTCGATTTTGCGACGAGCGCGATCGCGTACGGCAAGACGCGCGTCGCGTACAACCAGGGCAAGCGTGTGCCGGCCGGCTCGCTGATCGACCATCGCGGCCAGCCGACCGACGATCCGGCCGTGATGCACGAGCAGCCGTTCGGCGCGCTGCTGCCGTTCGGGCTGCACAAGGGGTACGCGCTGGCGGCGATGTGCGAGATTTTCGGCGGCGCGCTCGTCGGCGGGCATACGACCTACGGCGACACGCTGCAGAAGACGAGCGCGATCGTCAACGGGATGCTGTCGGTGCTGATCGATCCGAACGCGTTCGATGCGGCCGACGCGCAACGCGAAGCCGATGCGTTCGTCGCGTGGGCGAAGGCGTCGCCGCAGGCCGGCGATGCGCCGGTGCAAGTGCCGCGCGAGCCGGAGGAAGCGAGCCGTGCGGCGCGCGGTGCCGGCGGCATTCCGGTCGACCGCGCGACGTGGCGGCAGATTCGCGAGAGCGCGGCGGCGGTCGGCTTCGACGAAGCTGAGCTCGACGCGTGGACGCAGCGCTGCACGGCATCCGCATGAGCTGGCAATCGGAAAAGGCGCACGGCGAGGAGATCGCGTATCAGCTCGCGCCGCTCGGCAACGTCACGGTCGTGCGCTTCTTCAGCGGTGCGGCGATGCGGCTCGACGGCGTGATGTTCGGCTTCATGTCGCGCGGGTCGCTGTTCCTGCGTGTGGACGACGTGAACCGCCCGGCGTTCATCGCGGCGGGGATGGGGCCGTTCTCGTACGAGCGGCCCACGCGCACGGTTTCGCTCGACGGCTATTACGAAACGCCGGCCGACGTGCTCGAGGATGCCGGCGCGCTGTTCGACTGGTGCCGCAGCGCGTATCGCGCGGCGCTGCTGGCGGGGCCGCCGAAGCGCAAGGCGAGGGCTGTGCCGAAAGCGAAGCCGATACAGGAAGCGAAACCGGCGTCGAAGCGGGCCGCCAAGCCGGTATCGAAAGTGTCACCGAAAGCGGCGCCTGCGCAGGAAGCCAAGCTGGTATCGAAGCGAGTCGGCAAGCCGGCATCGAAAGCGTTACCGAAAGCGGCGCGAGTTACGGAAGCTACGCCGGCGTCGAAGCGAACCGCCAAGCCGGTATCGAAGGTACTGCCGAAAGCGGCGCCGGTTCAAGAAGCGAAGCCCACCTCGAAGCGAGCGGCCAAACCGGCATCGAAAGCGTTGCCCAAGCCTGCTTCTGCCCAGGAATCCAAGCCCGCATCGAAGCGAACCACCAATCCGACGTCGACACCTGCGGCGAAATCCCCGGCGAAGCGCAAGCAAACATAGTGCCCGTCGCGCGAAGCGAAAGCCGCGCGATTTTTCCTTTTTGTCGGCCCGGCCGTCGCCCGGCGATTCACGCGACATGCGCCGGCTGGCGCAAGGGCGGCCGGGGAGGGACACAGTCACGAAAGCGTCAAGCGCGTGGCGCACCGCACATCCCCATGCTTCACAACGGCGGCCCCGGCGTTTATGATCGGCGCGGGTTGCACCCGTGCCTGGCGCGACCCGCGCCGGTCTCGCCGCCGGCGCCGCGAACGGCGCATCGCACGCCGCGCGGGACGCTTCCCCACTCATCATTCCAGACGGAGACAGCCGATGCTCGTCCTGATTCTCGGTTTAGCGATCTTCCTCGGTGTGCACTCGATCCGGATCGTCGCGGACGGCTGGCGGTCAGCGACGATCGAGCGGATCGGCGAGAAGCGCTGGAAGGGCCCCTATGCGATCGCGTCGATCATCGGCTTCGTGCTGATCATCTGGGGGTACGGCATCGCGCGCCAG
Organism: Burkholderia sp. HI2714; assembly: GCF_002223085.1. Taxonomy (NCBI): domain Bacteria; kingdom Pseudomonadati; phylum Pseudomonadota; class Betaproteobacteria; order Burkholderiales; family Burkholderiaceae; genus Burkholderia; species Burkholderia sp. HI2714. The sequence continues at coordinate 40,636 of NZ_NKFM01000041.1, forward strand.
GGCGCGACGCTGCTGTGGGTGTCGCCCGTCGGCGTGCGCCACCTCACCGGCATGCTGACCGCGATCGCCTTCGTGCTGATCGCCGCCTCCTACGTGCCCGGCAACCGCATCAAGACGCTCGTCGGCCATCCGATGGTGGCCGGCGTGGCGGTGTGGGCCATCGCGCACCTGCTCGCGAACGGCACGCTGCACGCAGTCGTGCTGTTCGGCGCCTTCTTCGTGTGGGCGCTGGTCGATTTCGTCGTGTGGCGCGCGCGTGATCGCCGCGAAGGCGTGCGCTATCCGGCGGGCAGGCTGTCGGGCGACGTCGTGGCAATCGTGGCCGGGCTCGTCGTGTGGGCCGTCTTCGCGTTCTTCCTGCACGGCTGGCTGATCGGCGTGCGGCCGTTCGGCTGATTGGCCGAGAGGTTGAGCGACTGAGCGGCGGCCGACCGGCGCGCCGCTCGCCCGCCCGGGGGCAATGGTCAGCGCGCCTTCGCGCCGGCCGTATCGCCGAGTTGCACCGGCTTGCGGCGCAGGAAATAGGCCGCGACGATCGCCAGCGCCGTCAATACCGTGAACCAGAACTGGAAGCGCGAATCCGGGTTGAACGCCTGCGAGCCGAGCACGGCCACCAGCGCCAGCAGCGCGATCCAGTTCGACACCGGATAAAACCACGCGCGGAACGCCTGCGGATCGCGTGGTGCGTGCTTCTCCTGCCGGCGCATCGCGAAGTGCGCGACGATGATGAAGATCCACACGATCATCACGAACGCGCCGCTGCTCTTCGCGAGCATCAGGAACAGGTCGCCGCCGCTCACGAAGTGAACGCCGAGGATCGACACGCAGATCGCGAGGCACAGCACGAGCGCGTTCATCGGCACGCCTTTCGCGTTGGTCCGGCCGAACAGCGCGGGCGCGTGGCCGCGCTGGCTGAGCGAGAACAACATGCGTGAGTTCGAGAACAGGAACGAGTTCATTACCGACATGAACGATACGAACAGCACGATCTTCATCGCGACGGCCGCGCCCGAGAAGCCCGCCATGCTGAACAGCGACACGTACGGCGATTTCAGGTTGGCCTTGTCGGTCCACGGCATGCACAGGATCAGGATCGACACCGAGCCGACGTAGAACACCATCACGCGCACGATCACGCTCTTGATCGCACGGATCACGTTCTTGCTCGGATTCTCGGATTCGCCCGCCGCAACGGCCGCGATTTCGCTGCCGCCGAGCGAGAAGATCACGACCATCACGCCGGCGAGCACGGGCGACATGCCGTTCGGCATGAAGCCGCCGTGATCGGTCAGGTTCACGAGCCCCGGCGCGGGAATGCGCGGCTGGAAGCCGAGCAGGATCGATGCGCCGAGCGCCATGAAGATGATGATCGTCGTCACCTTCGCGAACGACAGCCAGTATTCCGCTTCGCCGAACGAGCGCACCGAGTACGCGTTGCTCGCGATCAGCGTGACGAGCATGAATAGCGCGCCGCCCCACACGGGCAGCCACGGCAGGAAATCATGGAGGATCGCACCGAGCAGGATCGCCTCGACGGTGATCGTCATCATCGACTTGAACCAGTACAGCCAGCCGACCGCGAAGCCGGCCCATTCGCCGAGATAACTGCTGGCGTAGGTGGAGAACGACCCGCTGTCGGGGTTGCGGGACGCCATTTCGCCGAGCATGAACATGACCAGCGTGACGATCACGCCGCCGATCAGGTACGACAGGATCGCCGCGGGGCCGGCGGTCGCGATGATGGCGCCGGAGCCGACGAACAGGCCCGCGCCGATCACGCCACCAAGCGCGATCATCGTGATGTGCCGTTGCTTGAGGCTTTGCCTCAACGAGTTGTCCTGCATCTCCTACCTCTAGTTATTGTTGGCCCGCTGGCCGGGAGCGCATCGGGCAGCGCGGCGGCGAGCGTTCTGCCGCCGCATGGGCGCCGATGTCGAGGGAGCGTGTGTGACGCGATGTGCCGGGCCGCCGGCGGTGAATCGGAATGGCGGCCGCGAAGTGCCGGTCGGTGCCCGCGAGCGGGCGATGACGACGACCTCCCGGATTGTGGGCGGACACCGCCGTCACGGCAAACGAGATATGCGAAAGACGTCTTGCGGTTTGCTCATCAATTGCCGCGGCGGCGGCAGGCGTGTGCGCGCGTCAGATCGGCTTGACGAACAACCCGACGGTCAGCGCCGCGCCGATACAGACGATCCCGATCCGCAGCACGCGTTCGTTCACGCGATGCAGCGCCCACGTGCCGAGCAGCCCGCCGACGATCGCGCCGCCGCCGAGCGCGAGCGCCTTGCCCCAGTGCAGGTGCGGCGACGTCAGGAACAGCACGACGGCCGATGCGTTCATCACGCCCGCGAGCGCGTTCTTCGTCGACATCGCGTGGCGCGGCGACAGGCCGGCCATCGTCAGCACGGCCATCATCAGGAAGCCGAGCCCGCCGCCGAAGTAGCCGCCGTAGATCGCGATCATGAACTGCGAGAGCGCGGCGGGGACGGTGCCGAGGTGGGCCGTGCCTTCGCTCGGCTTGCGGAAAAAGCTGCCCCACGCGAACACGATTGTCGCGAACAGCACGAGCCACGGCACGAGGCGCGAGAAGATCGACGACGGTGTTTTCAGCAACAGCAGCCCGCCAAGCGCACCGCCGACCACGCTGATGAAGAACATCGCGCGAAACGACAGCCTGCCGACGCCGCGCACCATCTTGCGGCTCGCCCAGCCGGTCGTGACCTGCGCGGGAAACAGCGCGACCGTCGACGTGATGTTCGCCGCGAGCGGCGACATGCCCGACACGATCAGCGCGGGCAGCGTGACGAACGAGCCGCCGCCGGCCAGGGTGTTCTGCAGTCCGGCCCACAGGCCGGCGAGGATGACGAGAGCGAGCATCGGAGAGGGAGCGGGAGCGGAAGGTGACGGGGCTCACCTGCCGGAAGCGGGCAGGCGCGGCGAACGCACGATGGTAATGCAGGACCGCGGGCGGCGTGAACTGGTGTGATCGCAGTGTCGTCGCGGGCCTTCCTGGCCGGCGCAAGCGACGATGCCACACCGCCCGCGACCAAGGTCGAGGATGGCCCGGACGGGCGGTCTTACGACATCGCGCGGCCAATGTCGGATTGTCGAACGACGCGCGCGAAATAGACTGGTAGATGAGCGGTGGGAAAGAGCCGGCAGGGTTGGGGGCAGTCGGCGCCCGGTGCGCTCGGGAACGCAGTTCCTGTTGACGGGTTCGATTCCGGCCACGCGGTGCCGGCGCGCCGGAATCGGGCCGCCTTTTCTCGGGGGACACGCATGCGCGCCGGCGGGCGAACAGGCGACCGGGTGTCGATCGCGGCCACGCGACGGCGCTTCGTTGCCGGTGCTCCGTCGTATCGGCGGAGCACATGAATGTCGCAGTCGGGATCGTTCGGCGCGTGTGCTGCGCGCCGTGCGATCGCCGTTGCTCGAACGCCTCGCGACCGTCAGCCGTTGGCCGGTCGTCGCGGGCGAACGGGCGAGAGAGAACAACCATGACAAAGTCGTTTCGAGGGGTCGGTCCGAGTACGGCCGTCTGTCTGATCTGCACCGCATGTTTCGCCGCATCGCCGGCGGCCGCCTACATGCCGGGCGGCCCGCGGCACGCGTATCCGTCGCGCAGCGCGCAGGGTCTTCCAACCGTGACCGTCCAGCCGATGGCGAACGGCGGCGACCAGGCCGACGCGCTGCAGGCCGCGTTCGATGCATTGCAGCCGGGCCAGCGCCTCGTGCTCGCGCCGGGACGCTATGCCGTCGGCCGGTCGCTGACGGTGTCCGGAACGAACGTCGTGATCTCGGGCTATGGTGCGACGCTGGTCGCGACGGATCCGGCCAATCAGACCATCATGATGAGCGGCAGCGGTTCGACGCTCGTCGGCGTCACGCTGGTCGGCACGGGTACGACGCGGCTGACGACGCCCGCATCGACGAAGGTCGAGGTGACGGGCACCGGCGTCCAGGTGCTCGGCGTGACGATCCAGGGTGGCGCCAGCGCCGGGATCTTCATCTTCGGCGGCAGCAACGTGGCGATCGTGGGCAACACCGTGCAGGCGACGCTGGCCGACGGCATCCACACCACCTACGGCTCGACCAACGTGCTGGTGCGCGGCAACACGGTGAAGGACACCGGCGACGACCTGATCGCCGTCGTCAGCTATCAGGGCGACGGCCGTCTCAACGCCAACGTGCTGATCGACGGGAATACGGTGTCCGGCAACGACTGGGGGCGCGGCATCGCCGTGGTCGGCGGGCGGTCCGTGACGATTTCGAACAACACCGTCAGCGGCGTTCAGAAGGCGGCCGGCATCCTGATCGCGCAGGAGGATAGCTGGAAGACCTACGGCGTGTCGGACGTGGTGATCGAGAACAACGTCGTCGGCGCGATTCAGGACGGCACGAATGCGAACAACGGCCTGCCGCCTACCCAGCAGGGCGCAATCGAACTCGATACCTGGTCGGGGACGGTGTCGTACGTCGTCGTGAAGGGCAACCGCGTATCGGGCTCGGGCTATGCCGGCTTCCGGGCGTTGGGGAACGTCTGCCATTTCGCGGTGGCCGACACGACGCTCGCGTCGATCGCCGGCATGCCGGTGTCGCTGCTGACGAACAACTGCCCGGCCGCCGATATCGTCGCGTACGGCAATTCACTGGGCGGCGTGGCGTTGGCACCGCCGGTTGGCGCTTCCCCATCCGGGACGATTCCGGCCGGCGGCGCGGTGACGTCGGGGATGCCGGTGGTGCGCACGAGCCTGATGCAGGCGAATGGCGCGCCCGCATCGGCGCGGAACTGACGATGTTCGTGACGCGTCGCCGGCCGTGCAGTCGAACGGGCGCCGCGCTATGCGTTCGGGGGCGCGGTTGCCCCCGGCGCCGTGGTGTCGTCCCCGGCGTCCGGATAGACGATCGTGCCGTCGGGCCGGATCACCGCGCCGGCCGTCAGGTGCGCGGGTTCCACGCGGTGGGGGCCCATGATGTGCAGCACCGTTTCGCCGCGTGCGATCAGGTAGTCGGACACGATCCGCCGGTGGCAGCGCCACCACACCGCTTCCGAGCACATGATCGCGCAGCGCTGCGCATGCCCCTGCGCGATCAGCCGGTCGAGGCCGTCGCGAAATTCGGGTGACAGTGCGTAATCGGCATAGCGGTGGAAGCTCGGGTTGGTCCAGAAGTCGTTGACGTCGCCGGGCACGCCGCGCGACTTGCCGCGCAGCCCGCCGAGTGCGGCGATGTGTTCGTACGCGATATCGGCGGCGGCCAGCGCGTCCGGCAGCGTCGCTTCGTTGAACTGGGGATTGGCGCGCGAGCGCGTCATCTTGCGGATATCCGCGAGCAGCGCGATATCGACTGCGTCGAGCATCCCGACGAACGCGTCGAGCGTGCGGTTCGAGTGGCCGATCGTGTAGAACGGGAGCGTCATGCGTCGTCCTTGTCCGCGATGCGCTCGAGCACGCGGCCGCGATGCGCGGCGATGTGGTCGGTGCGGTCGCTCTTGATCTCGTACTGCGGATCGTCGGGCGACGCGCGATGGCGGTGGCCCTTGTAGTCGAAGTCCGCGGTGTGGATCGCGATGATCGTGCCGGTCACGTAGCCGGCCTCCGAATTCCACCGGACGTGGTCGCCCAGCTTGAACGGCGTCGTCATGCGGGAGACCCTCCTTGGGCGGTTGCGGTGTGCGTCGATCCTCACGGCGCGTGTCGTCATGCCGGGGGGGAACGGTGTTTTCATTATCGGCCGCGACCGTTCGCGGAAAAAGACACAGTCCGCTTAAACGCGCACTCCGGCCAGGGCAATGCCCGATTTAACGCTTCATTACGATGGGCCTTTCGGAAAGGTGTTAGATTCGCCCATCGATATTTCGCAAGGCGGAGAGGGCAGACAGATGCTGAAGAAACTGGCAGGGATGGCCGTGGTGGCGGGTGCGGCGGCGGTGGCGTCGCTGCCAGCCGTGGCAGGCGACACGAACAACGCACTGGGCGGCGCGCTGGGTGGCGTCGCCGGTGCGGCGGTCGGTAACGCGATTGGCGGCAGCACGGGCACCGTGATCGGCGGGGCAGTGGGTGGTGGCGCGGGCGGTGCGGTGACGTCGAACAAACACGAACGCACGGGCGCGATCGTCGGCGGCGCACTGGGCGGCGGCGCAGGCGCCGCTGCGGGCAACGCGATGGGCGGCACGGCCGGCGGGCTCGTCGGCGCCGGCTTGGGCGGCGGCGCGGGCGCGGCGCTGGGCGGCCACGTGTCGCGCAACAACTCGCGTTCCAACGATCGTCACCACGGCAACAAGAAGCGCCACAAGCACGACTGACCGGTGGTTCCCCGGCGAGTGTCGACGGCGCCGGGGTGCCGTGCATGAAGGGCGACGGAGGCGGTCAAGCGGTCAATCCGTCTTTCCGCCCCCGGTGATCAGCGCGTTGAGCACCAGATCCGAGATCGTGCGGTAAGCCGCGTCGAAATCGTCGTTTCCCAGCGCACGCTTGCCGAGCACCAGCAGCATCTGGGGGGCGAAATCCGCATATGCCTGCGTGGCGGCCCAGATCAGGAAGAACAGGTGCTCGGCATCGACCTGCCTGACCTTGCCTTCCTCGATCCAGCGTTCGAGCACCCGGATGTCGTCGCGCAACACCGGAATCAGCTGTTTGCGAATTTCCTTTCCGTAGGTCTTGGCCCCGCCGATGATCTCCAGCGCAAACACCCGCGATCCATGCGGGCGATTTCTGGAGAATTCGAGTTTGGCCCGGATATAGGCCGACATGGCTTCTGCGGGCTCGCGATCGGGCGCCGCAAACTCCCGCATCCTGCCGAGCCAGTCCCGCAATACGTCGTCCAGCACGCGTTGGTAGAGCGCCAGCTTCGTGGGGAAGTAGTACATCAGGTTCTGCTTCGACAGGCCGGCGGCCGCTGCGATAGTCGCAACGGAACTGCCCTCGAATCCGTCAATGGCAAACGATTCCTCGGCGGCGGCGAGAATGGTCGCCTCGAGCGTGTCGCGCAACGCTTCGCGCCGGCCGTGAGGCCGGCCGGGCGTTCCCGCAGTCGGCTCGGACGGGTGCCTCACGATGCTTCCTCCGGCATGTCGGACCGGCGACGTCGCCCGCTCAACGCGTGCCTGCTTCAGGATAGGTGATGCGTTCAGGCGTGCGCTGCATGATGACCTTCCCGGCACGGAGCGACAAGCGCACCTTGGCCTGCGTGCGAACCACTTCATAGTCGCAATCCGCGTCGAGGATCAGCAGATTGGCCGGGCGCCCGACAGCAACGCCATAGCGATCGCCCAGGGACATCGCACGGGCGCTGTGCTCCGTCACGAAGTCGAGGCATCGCTGCAGGTCTTCGTAGCCGAGCATGTGGCACACGTGCAGGCCGACGTCGAGGATGCGCAGGATGTTGCCGTTGCCGATCGGATACCACGGATCCTTGATCGAATCCTGTCCGAAGCACACGTTGATGCCGGCGCGATCGAGTTCCGCGACACGCGTAATGCCGCGTCGTTTCGGGAAGGTGTCGAAACGCCCCTGCAGGTGGATGCTTTCGGTCGGACACGAAACAAAATGGATTTCCGACCGCTTCAGCAACCGGAAAAGCTTCGAGCAGTAGGCGTTGTCGTAGGAACCCATCGCGGTCGTATGGCTGGCGGTGACGCGCGTGCCCATCCCGCGAACCCGCGCTTCCTCGGCAAGCACTTCCAGGAAGCGCGAGTGCGGATCGTCGGTTTCGTCGCAATGAACGTCGACCAGGCAGTCCTTGCGCGCCGCGAGATCCATCAGGAACTTGATGGAGCTCACGCCCTGGTCGCGCGTGTTCTCGAAATGCGGAATGCCGCCCACGACGTCGGCCCCCATGTCGATCGCGCGCTCCATCAGCGCACGTCCGTTCTCGAACGACTCGATGCCTTCCTGCGGGAAGGCGACGATCTGCAGATCGATGAGATCGCGTGCTTCGTCCCTGACCTCGAGCATCGCCTTCAACGCGGCAAGCGTGTGATCGGTGACGTCCACGTGCGTGCGCACGTGCTGGATGCCGTTGTCGCGCAACATCCCGATCGTGGTGTGGGCGCGGGCTTTCGTATCCTCATGGGTAATGGTGGCCTTGCGCTGGCCCCACCGCTCGATACCTTCGAACAGCGTGCCGCTCATGTTCCACTCGGGTTCGCCCGCGGTCAGCGTCGCATCCAGGTGGATATGCGGCTCGACCAGCGGCGGGATGACGAGATTGCTGCCCGCATCGATGACGTCGTCCCCTTGAGACGTCAGCGGCGACGGCTGGAGGTCGATGCCGCGAATCGTGCCCGCATCGATGTCGATCGTGAAGAGGCCGCTACGGCCGCGCAACCTGGCGTTGATGATTTTCATGAGGATTCCTGTGGTTCTGGGAAGCGGAAGAGGGGGCAGCGGAATCATTCACCCTGAACGGACGGCTCGCGCATGAACGCGCGGGCAAGCTGCAGCAGCACGATGTAGGCGGCGGCGGACGCCGCGATGCCGACGATCGGCGCGATCCACGGCGAGGTATAGGCGAGTCCGGTGCCGATGGCATACGCGGCCAGGCCGACCACGTTGAAGCGCGGAAGGCGGGCCGTGGCGAGCGACGGGTATTGCCCGCGATGGCGGTACCAGTAGTCCGCCATGATCACGCCGCCGACCGGCGGAATGATCGAGCCGAGCAGCACCAGGAACGGAATCAGCAACTCGTACATCCCGCCGACCGCGAGCACGATGCCGATCGCCGCGCCCACGAGTACGAGCGTGCGGCGCCGTTCGGTGCGCAGCAGATGGCATCCGGCGGCCGCCACGTTGTACATCGTCGGCCCCTGGATGGTCCACAGATTGAGGCACAGCATCACGACCGCCGCGATCGACAGGCCCTGCAGCATCATCACCTCGACGATGTCGGCTTGCTGATAGACGATCGCGCAGTATGCGCCCGCGATGATCATCAGGCCGTTGCCCGCGAAGAATCCGATCATGCTGGCCCAGACGGCGCTGCGCGCGCTGCGTGCGAGGCGGGTCCAGTTGGTGGCCTGGGTCGCGCCGCTGGCAAAGGTGCCGATGACCATCGTCACGGCGGCCGAGAACGGCATCGGATGAGACGGCGCGATATGCGTGAGGCCGGCCCACCCGCCGATATCGCGGGTGGCGATCCACATCGACGTCATCAGGAGCACGAACATCAACGGCACGGAGACGCGCGACAGCATATCCATGCCGCGATAGCCGATGATGGCCGTGATGGAAAATCCGAAGCCGAAGAGGATCATCAACGGCGTGGTAACGGAGGCCGGCCAACCCAGCAGCTTGACCAATACGATCGCCACCGTCGCGGTTCCCCATGCGTACCAGCCGAGTTCGGCGAAGCCGAGCAGGAAATCGGAGAGCTTGCTGCCGACTTCCCCGAAGCAGAATCGCCCCATCAGTACCGCGTTCAGGCCGCTGCGGGCGGCAATCAACGCAAGCGACGCCGCATAGGCGGCGAGCAACAGGTTTCCGATGACGGCGATCTGGATCGTGCTGACGACGTCGAACGCGACACCGATCTTGCCGCCGGCAAACATCGTTCCCGTGAAGAACGTGAAACTCAACAACACCATCGTGATGGACAGAAATCCGGTGCGTTTCTCGCGCGGGACTTCGCTCAGCGAGAATTCGCCGTGATCCGATTCGTCCATCGGGCTTGCATCCCGGTTCGTGGGCATCTTGTCTCCCGTCAGCGCTTGGGGTGGGTCTGAATGGGGTTACGGGGGCCGTGCTTGGATGGGTGACGCTCTGTTTCAGCGCGTCATTCTCTCAGTCCAAAATTTTTACAACCGTAAAAATTTCGTCCGAGTGGATGGCGGGAACATGCACCGGGCCGGCGCGGTTCACGCGCAAGGCGTGTCGTGTATCGGCCGATCCGGCGTTTTTTTGCCCGCTTGCCTCCGTGAAATTGCCGTGCTAATTTTTCATGAAATTTCTCGGCGTAAATTTCACGGGAGTCCGCATGTTCGTGCAGTCCGACCGTCACGTCGCAAGCTACTACGCCGGCACCTATCCGGCGCCGATCCCGCATCGTCCGGAGCTGGACGAACGCATCGACGCCGACGTGCTCGTCGTCGGCGCGGGTTTCAGCGGGCTGCATACGGCGTTGCGCCTGGCGCTGGCCGGCAAGCGCGTCGTCGTGCTCGAAGCGAGCCGCGTCGCGTGGGCCGCGTCGGGCCGCAACGGCGGGCAGGCGCTGCTCGGCTGGTCGTGCGACATGCAGCCGCTCGAGGATTCGCTCGGCCGCGACGGCGCGCGCCTGCTGTGGGACAGCATGCGCTGGGCCGCGGCCGAGGTGCGCGAACTGCCCGTTCGGCACGGTTTCGACATCGACTACCGGCCCGGCAGCCTGTGGGCGGCCGTGCGGCCGCGGCGTGTCGCGATGCTCGAGCAGGCGCGTGACGAGGCGGCCGAACGCTGGGGCTACGATCGGCTGCGCGTGATCGGCCGTGACGAGATGCCCGAATGGATCGGCGGCACGCGTTACCTTGCGGCGCTGCACGATCCCGAGGCCGGCCACCTGAATCCGCTGAAACTCGCGCTCGGCCTCGCGCAGACGATCGAGCGCACGGGCGGCCGCATCTTCGAGCAGAGCCGCGTGCTCGACTGCCGCGAGACGGCCGGCGGCCACATCGCCCGCACGGCACGCGGCGAAGTGCGCGCCGACGTGCTCGTGCTGGCCTGCAACGCGTATGTCGACCGGCTCGATCGCGATCTCGCGCGCCGCCTGCTGCCGGTCGGCACGTACCAGGTCGCCACCGCGCCGCTCCCGCCCGACGTCGCCCGTTCGCTGCTGCCGCAGAACAGTTGCGTGATCGACAACCAGTTCGTGCCCGACTATTTCCGCCTGAGCCCCGACAACCGGCTGCTGTTCGGCGGCGGCTGCACGTATCTCGGCGGCATTCCGGCCGATATCGCGGCGGCCACGCGCCCGCACCTCGAACGCGTGTTCCCGCAACTGGCCGGCGTGCCGCTCGATTACGCGTGGGGCGGCCATATCGACATCAGCATGCGCCGCACGCCGGACATCGGCCGCCACGGGCAGCGTTTCTGGCTGCAGGGGTTCTCGGGGCACGGCGTGCTGCCGACGCTCGCCGGTGCGCGCGCGGTGGCCGACGCGGTGCTCGGCGACGAACGCCTGCTCGCGCAGTACCAGCGCATCCGCAATCCGCGCTTCCCCGGCGGCGACCGGCTCGCCGCGCCGCTGGAAGCGATCGGCAAGGCCTGGTACCGTCTGCGCGATACCGTCTGACTGCACCGGAACCCACCATGAATGAACAGGAAGAGATAGAAAGCCTGGCGATCCTGATCCGCGACCTGCGCAAGCATCGCAAGGTCACGCTCAACGATCTCGCGGAACGGATCGGCCGCTCGGTCGGCTTTCTGTCGCAGGTCGAGCGCGGGCTGTCGCGCCCGACGGTGGCGGATCTCACCGCGATCGGCGAGGCGCTCGGCGTGCCGACCACGTATTTCTACAGCCTGAGCAAGCCGCGCAGCGTGCCGTGGGTCACGCGGTCCGACGAGCGGCGCACCGTGTATTACGCGGCCGGCATTACCGACATCCTCGTGTCGCCGAACATGCGCTCGCGCTTCTCGATCCTCGAAAGCCATCTCGCGCCGGGCGCGAGCAGCGGCGAGCGGCCCGTCGACGACAGCGACGAGCAGGGCGGTTTCGTGCTCGAAGGAGAACTGACGATCTGGGTCGATGGCGACGATACACCCGTCACGCTCGGCCCGAACGACGCATTCCAGCTTCCCGCGCACAAGCGCTTTCGTTATGCCAATTTGACCGATGCGCCGACGCGCGTGATCTGGGTATTCACCTGAGTGGTCGGCGGGGCGCGCGGTGATGCAGGCCACCGCGCCACGCAGCATGTTTGCAGTACTGATTTAAATGCGGCATTCGTTGTCGAGCATGCCGCATGAATCCGGTTCGCCGCATCGCGGCACCGCAATACAAGACATGGAAAGGATGAGACATGGCTGACGTCGTTCCCGCGCTGGTCGCCGAGGTCCGCGCATTCCGGCAGGCGCATCCCGAGATCCGTTATGTCGACCTGATCTGCCTCGACCTGCCCGGGCATTTCTACGGCAAGCGCTACCCGATCGATGCGCTCGAGAAGGTGGCGGCGGGCTCGCTGCTGAAACTGCCGCAGAACTGCATCCTGCTCGGCACGCAGGGCGGGCTCTACAAGATCGGCGACTACTGTTTCAACGACGGCGATCCGGATGCCGTGCGCCGGCTGATCCCCGGCACGCTGAAGCCGGTGACCTGGGAGAAGCAGCCGCTCGGCCAGATGCTGATCACGACGGACGGCACCGATGCGCCGGTCGAGTTCGAGCCGCGCGAGGTGCTCGCGCGCGTGCTGAGGCGACTCGCGCGGCGCGGCATCCGGCCGGTCGTCGCGTTCGAGCTCGAGTTCTACCTGTTTGCCGCGCAGCTCGAGGAGGGGATGCCGAAGTATCCGCGCGACCGCCTGTCCGATGATCGCGACGATCAGCCGAACATGCATATCGAGCGCCTGTCGCGCTTCTCCGACGTGCTGCACGAGATGGTCGACGTCGCGTGCGTGCAGGGAATCGACGCGACCGTGATCACCGCCGAGCTCGGGCCGGGCCAGTTCGAGATCAACTTCGGCCATTGCGACGACGGGTTGCGCGCGGCCGACTGGTCGGCGATGTTCTGCCGCAGCACGCGCGGCGTCGCATTACAGCACGGCTATCGCGCGAGCTTCATGGGTAAGCCGTACCTGCATGCGCCGGGCAGCGGGATGCACGTGCACGTGAGCCTCTACGACGATGCGGGGCGCAACCTGCTCGCGGTGGACGGGCAGCGGCCGCTGCGGCACGCGGTGGCCGGCTGCCTCGCGCTGCTGCCGCATTGCATGCCCGTGTTCGCACCGAATCACAATGCGTTCCGGCGTTACGGATCGATGGTGAATGCGGCGAGCCGCGCGAGCTGGGGCTTCGAGGATCGCGATGCATGCATCCGGATTCCCGAGTCGGATGCGCGCAACCTGCGGATCGAGCACCGGCTCGCGAGCGCGGATGCGAACCCGTACCTGGTGCTCGCGGCGATTCTTACCGGGATGGAGCACGGGCTCGACGCGAAGCTCGAGCCGATCGCGCCGCTCAACGAGGATCGCGGCAGCGGGATCGACTTTCCGAAGGAGATGCTGTCGGCCGTCGCGTCGATGCAGGATCACGCGGCCGTGCGCGAGGGGCTCGGCCGCGAGTTCGTGATGGTGTATTGCGAGAACAAGCGGCAGGAGGAGCTGGATTTCCGCAATGAGATCGGGGCGAGGGAGTATCGGTGGTTTCTGTGATCGAATGCCATCGCTTGCGCGTCTTGTCAGTCCCGCGCCGGCATCATCGGCAGGCCCGCCCCCCACGCGTTCGCGAGCGCTTCGATTTCTGCGACCGGATCGACCTGTCGCTCGGCTTCGTGCGTGTCATTGCCGAACAGCCGGTGAGCGAACTCGCGTGCACGTAGCGTGATCGCCGAGGTTTTCCGGGTGCGCCGCAGCGTGAACGCGGCGAGCGCTGCGTCGAGGTCGTTGCTTTGTCCATGCTCGTCGAGGCAGCGGGCGAGATGCCATGCGTCCTCGAGCGCCTGGCATGCGCCTTGTCCGGAGGTGGGGAGCGGCGCGTGCGCGGCATCGCCGATCAGCAGCACATTGCCGCGGTGCCATACGTCGACGGGATCGAGATCATGCACGCGGATCTTCGCGATGGTGCCCGGCGGTGTCGCGCGCATCACATCCGCGATGGGCGCGGGCCACCCGTCGAAGAGCCGTTCCAGCAGCGGGCCGGGATCGTCTGGCGCCCCATCGTCGCCATCGTCGATTTCAGCCTCGGCGCATGCCGCCGCCCAGTACATGCGATGCCGGTCCAGCGCGACGATGCCGAATCGTTCGCGCTGGCCCCAGTAGTCGAATATCGATACTTCGTCGACCAGCGGTACGGCGCTGTGCGCCACGCCGATCCAGTTGACGAATCCCTGATAGACGGGCGTGGCATTGCCGACCACGTAGCGTCGCGCGACGGAGTTCATGCGGCCGTCCGCGCCAATCACGAGCTCCGGAGTGATCGCCACGCCGTTTTCGAAGCGAACGACCGCGCGCCCATCGGTGCCGGTGTCGATCGCCGTCGCGCAGTGGCCGAAGCAGACTTCGATGTCGTGCGCGGCGACGTGACGCGCCAGCACGGCCTGCAGGTCGCGCCGCAGGATCGAGCGCGTCGGGAAACCCATGTGGCGGTCGAGTTCGCCGATATCGACGCGCTTGAACGGGGTGCCGTGCCGGTCCATGCACCGCATCGCGCGCAAGTGGCCGCTCACCGCTACGACGTCAGGCAGCAGGCCGAGTTGCTCGAGCACGAAGCCGGCATTCGGCCAGAGCACGACGCCGGCGCCCATCGTCGTTTCGGACGGCCTGCGTTCGTAGAGCCGTATCCGGTGCCCCTGCCGGCCAAGCGCAAGCGCGGTGCTCATGCCGGCCACGCCGGCGCCGAGAATGGCGATATCCATGTTGATGCTCCCGTAGGTTCGTGCGCGTGCTCGAGTCGGCGCGGGTTCGCGCGTCGGCGGCCACGCCTTGACTGGATCCGCATCGTAAATTACGGTCCCGAACGGGATAAGCCGTGAAAAGCGGCGAGCTTTGATACCTGAAACGGGATAATGATGCGCAGCAAGCTGGATCTGAACGCGGTGCGCGTGTTCGTGTCGGTCGTCGACGAAGGCAGCTTTGCCGGCGCTGCGCGCGTGCTGTCGATACCCGGTTCCAACGTGAGCCGCCAAGTGGCGCAACTGGAGTCGAGGCTCGGCGTGCGTCTGCTGGAGCGCAGCACGCGACACCTTCGGATGACGGAGGCCGGGCGCCTGCTGCACGAGCGCGCGAAGCCGATGCTCGATGCGCTGACGCTTGCCGAATTCGAACTGACCTCGCAGCAAACGGAGCTGCGCGGCGTGCTGAAGCTTTGCGTACCCGGCGAAATCGGGCCGCGTATGCTCGGGCCGATCGTCGCGGAATTCGCGAGCCGCCATCCGCGTGTCGAAATCGATTGCGATACGAGTCTCGCAGGCGTCTCGACGTTGCGCGACGATATCGACCTGTCGATCATCGTCAATCGCGGCAAGCTGGACGACAGCGCATTCGTCGTCAGGCCGCTCGTGAGCTTGCCGAGCGTCGTCGTGGCCGCGCCGTCGCTGATCGAGCGCACGGGCATGCCGACCCGGACGGAGCAGCTCAGGCAATTGCCGTGCATCACGACGCTGAGCACGCTGAAAGGGCAGCCGTGGCAGTTCGCCGACGGCGACGGGCGGATTCACAAGATTCCGGTCGCGAGCCGGTATCGCGTCAATAGCGGCGAGATGGCTGGGCTGGCGGCGGTGAACGGGATCGGCTTCGCGATTCTCGTCGAGCGCGGATGCGCGGCCGAGCTGGCCGCCGGGCGGCTGGTGCGCGTGCCGCTGGAGATGACGCCTGCGCCGCTCGAACTGCTGGCCGCCTATTCGAGCCGCAATTCCGTCAACGCGAAGATCCGCGAGTTGCTGCAGCTGATGCAGGCGCGTTTGGTGTCGTGGGTAGCGATGCCGTCATGACGACTGCTTCGGCAGCGAGCGCCAGTAGCGCAGTTCCTCGATCGGCGTACCTTCGATCTCGAACGTCTTGATGTCGTCTTCGGCAACGAAACCCTCGCGTTCATAGAACGCCCGTGCACGATGGTTTTTGAACAGCACCCAGAGTGACACCCACTCGTGACCCATGTCATGCAGCGCATGGCATGCATGGTCGACCAGCGCCGCGCCGACGCCTCGCCTGCAATGCGCCGGATGCAGGTAGATCGCTTCGATTTCGCCCCACGTGCGATCCTTGTCGGTGTCGCGGGTCGGACCGTACGCGATCCAGCCGATCGGCTCGCCTTCCGTAAACGCGAGCGCGACACGCGGCCGTCCTGCGTCGAGCGCATGGCGCCACGAAGCGGTTCGCTTTTCGACCGACAGGCCCGCGAGGAACGCGGCCGGCATGATGCCCGGGTAGGTGGCCTGCCACGATGCGACGTGGATGGCGGCGATGGCGGGGGCATCGGCGGGCGTGGCAGGGCGGATGTCGATGTTCGTCGTGTTCGGTGTCATGTGTGCGCCGCCTGATCGGTTGCCGTATGCCGCGCCGTCGCGCGCGGGATTCAATTCGCCGGATCCAGACTGCCTTCTATCGCGAAACGGTAGTTGATATCCACCTGTGACCCATCGCCCGGCACGTCGGTTTTCTTCAGCACGAATTCAAACGCAGGCTCGAACCAGCCGTCGCGCGGCACTTCACCGCCGAGGATCTCGACCTCATACCAGCCGTTGTCGATTTCGATCACGGGCCGGCCCGGTTCGCGGTAACGCGCGAGCAGCGCATTGACCGTTGCATCGTTGAAGCGTTCGAGAATCCGCCACGTGTAGAGCATGATCGAACCATGTTCGACGCGCAGCACGTACCCGCCGCGCCGATGCTGCAGGCGGCTTCCCGTCTTCAGCAATTCGGGTGTGTCGCCATCCAGCGTGAAGATGACCGTGTACGGATGGTTCTCGATGCCGGCCAGCGGAACGACGACCCCTTCCAGCACGGCGCGGTCGCCGCTGTCGCTCGTGGTGAACGCCGTCGCGACGTCGTCCGGCAGCCCGTGCCGCTCCTTGAAGCGCTTCAGCAGCAGGAGATCGCCGACGAGAAAGTAGTCGACCAGATCGTTAAGGACTTCGGAGAATTCATGTCGCATCGCTGCTCCTTTCGTGGTGCCGAAGCGCAGGGATGGCAAGCGCATGAAGCGCCGCGTCGCGAAACGCTTCGCGGCGCGGCACGCACGACGCCCTTAGTCGCCGAGCTTCGACGTCACGCAACCCGTGCTCGAGCATTCGCGTTCGCGCTCGCGCAGGAACGACAGGCGCGACTGCGTCATGTCGGTCGCGCACTGGAGATCCACGAGGTAGCCGTTGTTGCGCGTCTCGCTGCACTGGGCGTCGCGCTGCTTCAGCCACGCGAGCTGGCCGGCCTTCAGCGTCGCCTGCTGGTCGCTGCTCAGTTGCTTGCGCAGGCGGCCGTACTCGTCGTTGAGGTCACGGTCGGTCTGCGAGAATTGCGTGCTGCTGCAGTACACCTGGTCGAACGCGCTGTGCGGCTTCGCGCAGCCGGCAGCGTGTGCGGTGAACGGAACGGCAAGCGCGAGCAGTGCGCAGGATGCGAGCAGATGCTTCATTTTCATGGTGATGCTCCTGACTGGGTGAAAACCGTTGGGCCCGACGGGCGTGATCGTTGTTTATTGCGGTGTCGTGCACGCGTCGATGCCGCCGGCGATCGCGGTGGACAGTTTCTGGATCGTTTCGCGACGCGCCAGCCGCGCCTCCTCGTCCGGATTGACGATCACGCCGGCCTCGACGAGCACCGCCGGAATCGGCGCGGTGCGCAGCACGACGAGATCGTCGAAGCGGTGGATGCCGAGTGGCGGGTCGATCAGCGGGCGATTCTCGCCGCGGATCGGCTGGGCGTGATACAGCGACGGCCGCTCGCCGGACACGACCAGCCGCTCGGCGATCGCCTTCGCGCAACGCAGGCTTTCCGCGTAGTGCGGGTTGCGTTCCGACACGAACACCGAAAAGCCGCGGAATTCGCGCTGCCGGCCTGCATCGATGAACTGCTGCTGCATCGAGTCGTGATGGATCGACACGAACAGGTTCGCGTCGGGCGCCTGCGTCGAACGCTGGTCGAGCGTGATCTCGCGGCCGTCGGCCGACGTGCGCAGCACGCGGTCGCCATGCGCGGAGAGTTTCTCGGCAACCGCCGCGGACAGGTCGAGGTTGTACAGGTATTCGACGCGGCCGCTCGCACCGGTGGAGCCCGGGTGCGCCGGCGTATGACCGGTGTCGACGACGATGTAGCGCCCGGAGGCGGGTGCGGTGCCGGTGGTGGCCGAGGTGTCGGCCGCATGCAGCGCCAGCGGCGCGCCGAGCAGCGGGGCGCAGGCGAGCACGCGCGCGGCGGCGCGCACGAGCGGGCGAAGGCGTCGGATGGTTCGGTTCGTCATTGTTGTTGTCGAGGAGGGCATACGGCGCGTCGGACGGCGCGGCACCGTCGGCCTGCTCAATGCAGTCGGAATGTCGGGCGATTATAGCGGGTGGTGGCGGCGCCGGCCCGTCGATTCCTTCCCGGGCAGACGCGCGTCGCGCGATGCCTGCTAGCGCTCGAACCGGAACGACGACACGCTGTGCATCGTCGCGTCGTCGGTGCCGACGATACCCTGCGTATTCGCGACGGCCGCGCGCTTGCCGTTGCTCAGCACGGCCCAGTAGCAGTCGCCGCCGGCCGCGTGGAAGCCGGTTTCCGGATCGCTGATACCGCACGTGATCGTCGCGCGCATGCCGCGCCAGCCGACGCCGGAGAAGCGTTCGACCGCTTGCGGCGTGCCGCGACCGTACGTCGACATCCATTTGCCGTCGTCCTGCCGCTCGAAGCCGGCTTCCTTTTCCGCAACGGGTTCGAGCGCGCCATCGACGATCTCGAACGCGATGAAATAGGTGCTGTTCGTCATGTTGCGGCCGACGATCGCGACGCAGCGGTCGCCGCCGATTTCAGGGCACGGTTTCTTGATCTGACGGTTCTCGAGGTACTCGAACGAGATGCCGAGCGCCGGATCGCGATAGGTTTTCCAGCCCGCGTGCTTCACTTGCTTCAGCGCTGCCGTACGGTCACGGTAAGCGGTGGCGATGCAGGCTGCATCGGCGCACGCATCGCGTTGCGCGAGCCATGCGCGTTGCGACCGGACGACGGCCTGCTGGTCGGCTGCAATGTCGATCGCGCCGTAGTAGGCGCTTGCCAATGCGCTGTCGGCCGACACGAGTGCCTTGTCGCTGCAGATCAGGCGCTCGGTGCGCGTCTTCGCGCGCGAGCAGTCGATGCCGTCGGCGTGGGCCGACAGCGAGAGGCCGATGGCGGCCAGCGTGAGACCCAGGCGAATACCGAACACGGATCGCACCTCATCGGGTTGGAATGGCGGCTGTCACGCCGCCGTCACGTGACGCAGCGGCGCACGCGGTTCGTGAAGCCTTGAACCCGTGCGCCGTGCAGCGAGATACGGCGAGGTGAAATCAGCGATTGATTTCGTTCGCCGAGATCAGCTCGGCCACCAGCACCTGCGCGGGCCCTTGCAGGTAATACTCGTGCTCGAGCGGTTCACGCAGTTTCATGAACGTTTCCGCGCCGATCTGCATTGTCTCGCCCGCGTGCATGCGCGCACCGCTTTCCAGCAGGTAGTGCATCACGTTGTTGAAGATGCCCGAGTAGCGTTCGCCTTCGTGATGACCTTGCGAGAGCGCGGCGAAGTCGGGCAGGCCGAACACGTCGGCGCCATAGGTGCGCATCCACACGCCTTCGACGCCTTCGACTTCGTATTTCACGAAGCCGCAAAAGAACAGGTTCAACGGGATATCCCGCAGCACTTCGAGGCTTTCCTCGCCGAGTTCCTTCGCATTGAAGACGCCGGCCGGCAGCGACGTGTGCGCGTGCTCGTTCAGCACCGCGAGGCCGTTCTGTTCGGCGAGCGCGCCGGCGACGGCCGCCAGCGCGACATACTGGTCGAGCGGATTCGCTTCGTGCCCGGCGTAGTAGAGGATCACGTGGCTGCGGCTCGCGCGCACCTGCTGCTTCAGGTCCTGCCCGTAGTGGGCCGGCGCGACACACGCTTCCAGGGCCTCGGACGGATAGGGCGAGTCGAAGCCGACGAGCCGGACGACGTGGTTGCCCCAGCCGGCGAGCCCGAATACCTGCTCCAGTGTCGGCTCGGTCTCGACGCGCGCCTGCTTCATGCTCGGGTGGTACGCGCGCAGCGCGGCCGTCAGCGCGGCGATATCGACCTGCAGCGGGCCGTCGAAGACGACCGTCACGCTCAGCGGATGCTCGACGTCGGGCGCCGCGACCAGCGCGACCGGGTTTTCGGATTCGTCTTTGCGGCCAAAGAATCGGGAAATCAGGCTCATCGGATTATGTTCGTGTCGAAGCCGTTTCAGGGAGGAGTGCCCCGTTCTCTCGGTCGGGGCGCGCCGTCGGGGTGACGGCCGCCCGTAGTTTCCCCGGGTTCGGCGAATCTGGCAAATGCGCGGTGCATGCCGGGACGGCGCGGCGATCGCGCGTTCGGACGCATTCGGTGGGGAGGTGGCGCAGACGAGCCGGGCCGTGCGGCCCGTGGTCGCCGGTCAGTGCGGCAGCGCTTCGGCTTCGGCCCAGCGCTTGAACGAGTCGAGACGCCGGCGCGTCTGCACGAGGTAGAACGCGCCGATCAGCGGTTCGAGCAGCCAGCGCAGCCAGGCCGGCTGGGCGCGGAAGTGGTACGTGAATTTCACCTCGGTCGTGCCGGGCGTGTGCTCGGTGAAGTTCCAGCTGCCGCTGAAGCGTTCGAGCACTTTCGGCCCGTCGACCATTTCGACGGCGGCGACCTGCGGCGGACGGTACGAGATGTAGCGCGACACCATCGTCGCGCCCGACTGGCTGCGGCAGAACGCATCGACGCCGACGTCGGCCGTCATGCCGTCGAGCAGGTAGGCATCGGTGAGGAAGCTGTCCCACACGAGCCGCCGCGCGTAATCCTGCGACCACGTGAAGAGGCGTCTGCGATCGACGCCGACGGTGCGGCTGACTGAGATCCTCATGATGGCGGGCGCCCTGGCGCTGAGTGGGATGAAATCGAGTGTACCGCGCCAATAACCCGTGTTTCGTCAGACTTCGTCAAGTCGAGCGTATGCTCGAATGGGCTCGATTGACGCACCTCGGGATTTCCCCTAGGATTCGTTTCAACCCTTCGGGAAAGACCCGAAGCGTTTCAATCTCTTGAGGGAGCCTCATGAGTACGCAACAGAACCGGCGCTTCGACGCGCTCGTTTTCATTGGTCGTTTCCAGCCTCCGCATCGTGGTCACCTGAACGTGCTGAAGTCGGCACTGAGCCGGGCCGAGCGCGTGTGCGTGCTGATCGGATCGACCGACAAGCCCCGCACCATCAAAGATCCGTTTTCGTTCGACGAGCGCCGCCAGATGCTGGCTTCGCTGCTCGACGCGTCCGAGCGCGACCGCGTCACCGTCGCGCCGTTGCAGGATTCGACCTACAACGACGGCGACTGGGTGCGCTGGGTGCAGGACGCCGTCGCATCCGCGCTCGGCGATATCGCGCAGCGCAAGGTCGGGCTGATCGGCCACGAGAAGGACGCCACGTCGTATTACCTGCGGATGTTCCCGCAATGGGAACTCGTCGATGTCGACGCGACGGAAGACATTTCCGCCACCGAGATCCGCGACCAGTATTTCGCCGAACGCACCAACAGCTTCGTGCAGTGGGCCGTGCCGGAACCCGTGTTCGGCTGGCTCGAGCGTTTCCGCACACAGCCGGAATTCGCGCAGCTGAAGTCGGAAGCCGAATTCATCGCCGGGTATCGCAAGGCGTGGGCGGCGGCGCCGTATCCGGTCACGTTCGTGACGGTCGACGCGGTGGTCGTGCACTCGGGCCATATCCTGCTCGTGCGCCGCCGCAGCGAGCCGGGCCGCGGCCTGTGGGCGCTGCCGGGCGGGTTCGTGAACCAGGACGAGCGGCTCGACGCGGCCTGTATCCGCGAGCTGCGCGAGGAAACCGGCCTGAAGCTGCCGGAGCCCGTGCTGCGCGGCTCGATCAAGGATCGCCAGGTGTTCGATCACCCGACGCGCTCGCTGCGCGGCCGCACGATCACGCATGCGTGCCTGTTCAACTTCCCGACCGGCGAGCTGCCGCGCGTGAAGGGCAGCGACGATGCCGACAAGGCGCGCTGGGTGCCGCTCAACGAATTCGCGCAGATGCGCAGCGTGATGTTCGAGGATCACTTCGACATCGCGTATCACTTCCTGGGGAAGCTGTGATCCGCTGATTCCCCGCATTCCGTCCGCCGCGACAGACGCGGCGGCACTTCAACGGCCTAGAGGAGCTCTAGCCATGCAAAACGATCTCGGCGGCTTTGCCGCGGTTCTCGCCAATCCGATCCTCAACACGGATTCGTACAAGGCTTCCCACTTCCTGCAATATTCGCCCGACGCGTCGGCGATGTTCTCGTACGTCGAATCGCGCGGCGGCCGCTACGACCGCACGGTGTTCTTCGGCCTGCAGATGCTGCTGAAGGAATATCTGTGCAAGCCGATCACGCACGCGATGATCGACGAGGCGCGCGATTTCTTCACGGTGCACGGCGAGCCGTTCAACGAGGCAGGCTGGCGCTATATCGTCGAACGCTACGACGGCTACCTGCCGGTGAAGATCCGCGCGGTGCCCGAGGGTTCGGTCGTGCCGGTGCACAACGTGCTGATGACGGTGGAATGTGACGACCCGCAGGTGTTCTGGCTCGCGTCGTATCTCGAGACGATGCTGCTGCGCGTGTGGTATCCGGTGACGGTCGCGACGCGCAGCTGGCACCTGCGGCAGACGATCCGCCGCTTCCTGGAAAAAACCGACGACGATCTCGCGCAACTGCCGTTCAAGCTGCACGACTTCGGCGCGCGCGGCGTGTCGAGCGCGGAGTCGGCCGCGATCGGCGGCGCCGCGCATCTCGTGAACTTCATGGGTTCGGACACGGTACTTGGCGTGCTGGCCGCGAACCGCTTCTATCGGGAGCCGATGGCCGCGTACTCGGTGCCGGCGGCCGAACACAGCACGATCACGTCGTGGGGCCGCGAACACGAAGCCGATGCGTACCGGAACATGATTCGCCGCTTCGGCCTGCCCGGTGCGATCGTGTCGGTCGTGTCGGACTCCTATGATCTGTTCGCGGCGCTCGATCTGTGGGGCGGCGAGCTTCGGCAGGCCGTGCTCGATTCCGGCGCGACACTGGTCGTGCGGCCCGATTCGGGCGACCCGGTGGCGATCGTGCTGCAGACCGTGCGCGCGCTCGATGCATCGTTCGGCTCGACCGTGAACGGCAAGGGGCGGCGCGTGCTGAATCGTGTGCGCGTGATCCAGGGCGACGGCGTCGACGAACTGTCGATCGAAGCGATTCTGTCCGCGCTCGACGACGCAGGCTATGCGGCCGGCAACGTCGTGTTCGGCATGGGCGGCGGGCTGCTGCAACAGGTGAACCGCGATACGCAGCGCTTCGCGATGAAGTGCTCGGCGATCCGGCGCGGCGGCGTGTGGCACGACGTCTGCAAGGATCCGGTCACCGATCAGGGCAAGCGCTCGAAGAAGGGGCGGCTCACGCTGCTGCGCAGTTTCCGCACCGGCGAGTACCGTACGACGACGCTGCCCGCCGCGTGGGACGACCGGATGCTGGAAGGCGAGTGGGAGGACGCGCTGGAAACGGTGTTCGATACGGGGCGCCTGCTCGTCGATACGTCGTTTGCGGAAGTGCGGGCGAGGGCGCACGCGGGGGAGGTGTGAAGCGGGCGGCGGTGGCGGCGTGAGAGGCTCGGCTCACTCCGTCGCCGACGCGACTTGATCGCGATGTCGTTTGGTTGCGGACTATCTCAGTGAAGTGCTCTGGATGTTGGCGTGATGCGCGGATCGCCGCACAGGTGCCGACATCCATCGTTGCAAAGCGGTACCAGTGTCAGTCCGATCTGAAGATAGCCTTCGTAACCGGCGCTGTCTTTCGGATACGGTTTCGAGATGATGTGGGTATCCGACCGGATGTTCTCGTTCCTGACGCCGAGTTGTATCAGATATTCCTTCAGGTTCGCCGCTCGTCGCAACGCAAGCGCGTGTGGATTGACTTCCCCGATGTAGGCGCCGGCGGTGACGATGCCTCGAATCTCTGCGCCAGGCCATTGACGCGCGCGAATGACCATTTCCGCGATCTTGACGCGATCCTCGTTAGGGATCGCGTCGGAGTTGAGCGGGAGGCTGTCGAGCATGTCTTCGGAAACGGTGCAAGCCTTGGATGACATCGAAAACGAGAGGCAGAACCAGATCGCGATGCTTATCGCGCGTGCAAGAAATGTCACCACAGAATCCTGTCGTCGAAAAATGAAATGTAGCAGGCGAGGCTGTCTGCGTTGTCGATCGCTACATCATGGTGTGTCTGAGCCCAGTACTTCAGACCGGTGCCGAACCCGTAGATTTCGTCGTTTGAGTTGAATGTGTCGACGTAGTGCGTGCATTCATGAATCAGGACCTTCAGCTTGCAGTTGGTAGAAAGTCGAGCATCGGGAAGTGTGCAGAAGTGCGGATAGATCGCGATTATCCGCCTGTGGGAATCGGGTTTGCATACCGCGGCATCTGTGATTCCGTTGTCCGGAAACACGGTGCACGTTATGTTTCTCTGCGTTTGCTCGTCCCACCTGATGACGTTTTCAGGTTTCAGCTCCTGCATGACGCGCAGAAGTTTGGGTAATCCGGTGTTCAGTCTTTGTCGGACTATGTCGTCTGAGCGACCGAACCATGTCTGGACGCGGCGCTGTTCTTCCCGATCCCAAGCCGCGAGGCCGTGAATCCGCTCACGAATCAGGACAATTGCGGCATCGCGCAGCCGTGCAATCAGGTGCCTGAAAACTTTGTTCGACATGTTTTCGCAGATTTGCGCCATGTCGAGTTCGATGGTGTGAGTGGATCCCGGTGTTGTGTTTGTATAAGTGGTTCCGACGCATATCCATTCGTCGCAGTCTTCTTGGCGCGTGGTGTCGCGTGAATCGATGTTTTCGCTCATGGATTCGATAGTTTTCCAGAAGAGGGAGAAAACTATCGGCTGATGGACGCAGGTTCGTCTATTGGACGTGTACGATTTGCGAAACGAGGTATACCGAGCGAGATGCTCTATCGGGTTTCGGCCCGCTTGACTGCAGACGATTGAAGGCAGATTACCGATCCATTCCGTAATTGACTGCCCAATTGTGGGGTTTCAGTATTCCCGAGCGAGAGCACGGTCGCCCGCATCCGGCTGCATGCCACTGCGTTCTTCAACCCGCACCGCCTCCATCGCCCGCGCCAGCGCATCGAACACCGCCGGCCCCTTGCAGCGCGACACGTTGAAACGCAGGTACGACGTCGCGCCGTGCGACGCGCTGAACACGTTGCCGGGCGCGAGCACCACATCGCGGTCCAGCGCATGGCGCGCGACACGCGCGGCGTCGAGCCCGTCGGGCAACTCCGCCCATACAAACAGGCCGCCGCGCGGCTCCGTCCAGATCCGCAGCCCGGCGCGCGTGACGCGCCGGAGCGTTTCGCCCATCGCGTCCGCGAGGCGCGTGCGCAGGCTGTCGACGTGGCGCCGGTACGTGCCGTCGACGAGCAGCCGGTGTACGACGTTCGCGCCGATCTGCGCATGGCCGAACGACGTCGCGAGCTTCAGGTCGACGAGCGCCTCGATCCATTCCGGGCGGGCGGCGACGTAGCCGCAGCGGATCGCGGCCGACAGCGTCTTCGAGAAGCTGCCGATCGACACGACGCGCGACAGCCCGTCGAAGGCCGCGAGGCGCGGCGCGGGCGTGCTCTCGAAATCCGCGAAGATGTCGTCCTCGACGATCAGCAGGCCATGCTCGGCGGCGAGCGTCAGCAGCCGGTGCGCGACGGGCGCCGAGAGTGTCGCGCCGGTCGGGTTGTGCAGCGCCGAGTTGGTGATGTACAGGCGCGGCCGGTGCTCGGCGAGCACTTGCTCGAAACGCGCGAGATCGGGGCCGTTCGGCGTGTACGGGACGCTGACGATCCGCGCACGGTGCGCGCGCAGCAGCGCCTGGAAGTTGAAGTAGCACGGATCGTCGAGCACGACCGTGTCACCCGGCTCCAGCAGCAGCCGGCAGACGAGATCGAGCGCGTGCGAGCCGCCGTCGGTCAGCATGATCTGCGTGGGTTCGGCCTGGACGCCGTGCTGCGCGAGCCGCCAGGCAAGCTGCTGGCGCATCGCGGGCAGGCCGAGCGGTGTCGCATAGTCGGTCAGCGCATCGGATTCGTCGCGCGACGCGGCGCGCAGCGCGCGGCGCAGGCTCTCGTCCGGCAGCCACGACGGCGGCAGCCATCCGCAACCGGGCTTCACGGACGTCGGCGCCGCTTCGAGCGACTGGCGCGACAGCCACAGCGGATCGAGCCCGCGATCGAGCCGCGGGCCGAGATCGGCGAGCGCGAGCGGCGGCGCATGCCCCGACACATAGAAACCCGAGCCGCGCCGCGCGACCAGCACGCCTTCGCTCGCGAGCCGCTCGTACGCGTCGACGACGGTCGATTTCGACACGCCCAGCGCATCCGCCATCGTCCGGATCGACGGCACGCGCGCGCCGGGCACCAGCGCGCGGCTCGCGATGCGTGCGCGCAACGTATCCATCACGGTTTCCACGCGCGTGCGCGACGGGGTGGGCGGAACGGGAAGCGGGGCGGCCTGGCTCATGGCGAAGAATGAACTGTACGGCCGGTTGTCCAGTACAGTTTGTCCGAATTGTATTGGGCTGTAGCTTACGCGCTTTTCGCGGGCGGCGGATCATCGGTCATCCACTTTCCCCGTTCAGGATTTCCCGTGCAAAAGACGACCGACGGATGGCTCAGCGGCCTGCTGGGCGTGATCATCTTCAGTGGCTCGCTGCCCGCGACGCGTATCGCGGTGCAGGGGCTCGACCCGCTGTTCCTCACCTTTGCGCGCGCGACGATCGCCGGCGCGCTCGGCCTGCTGCTGCTCGTCGTGCTGAAGCAGCGTCGCCCGACGCGTGCCGAGGCCGTGTCGCTCGCCATCGTCGCGCTCGGGGTCGTGATCGGCTTTCCGCTGCTGACGGCACTCGCGCTGAAGCACGTGACGTCCGCGCACGCGATCGTGTTCGTCGGGCTGCTGCCGCTCGCGACCGCACTGTTCGGCGTGTGGCGCGGCGGCGAACGGCCGCGGCTGCCGTTCTGGATCTTCTCGATCATCGGCAGCGGCGCGGTGGCCGCATTTGCGCTGCGCAACGGCGGCCAGGCGTCGGTGGTGGGCGATGCGCTGATGCTGGCCGCGATCGTCGCGTGCGGGCTGGGCTATGCGGAAGGCGCACGCCTGTCGCGTCAGCTCGGCGGCTGGCAGGTGATCTCGTGGGCGCTCGTGCTGTCGCTGCCGCTGATGCTGCCGCTCACGTGGTTCACCTGGCCCGTGTCGTTCGACGGCGTCGATTCTGCCGCGCTGTGGGGCCTCGCGTACGTGTCGCTGTTCAGCATGCTGATCGGCTTCGTGTTCTGGTATCGCGGGCTCGCGCTCGGCGGGATCGCAAGCGTCGGTCAGTTGCAGCTGCTGCAGCCGTTCTTCGGTTTGCTGCTGGCGGCCGGTTTGCTGCACGAGACGGTGCCGCCGTCGATGGTCGCGGTGACGGTCGTCGTGGTCGGCTGCGTGGCGGGCGCGAAGTACTTCTCGAAGATGGCGCCCGTGCGGCGCGCGGGCTGACGTGCGGAGCTGAATGCGGGCGCGCACGACCTGTCGAAGGTGCGCCCGCTCACGCTCAGTCGTCCGGCGTGCACACGCGCAAGCGGTGACCGTCCGGGTCAAGCGCGACGAACGTGAGCCCGAACACGGCCGTCATGGGCGCCTGCTCGAACGGCACGCCGAGTGCCTTCCACGCTTCGTACAGGTGCCGGACTGCGCGGTCGTCGTCGACCATGAACGCCAGCTCCGAACGGTGGCCGGTGCCACCTGACACGAAATCGCGCGCGCTGGTCGACCACAGGCCCAGATGCAGCCCGTTGTCGAACGTGAATGCCGCATAGGTGGGAAACGCGGCGACCGGCGGGCGCCCGAACAGGCGCTCGTAGAATTGCGCGCTGCGCGCCGGGTCCTCGACATACAGAAGAACGAGATTCGGGGAGGTCATGCTGAGCCGTCCTGGGTTCGATTAAGATGCGTCTCATTCTATGAACGGATGCTGTCAGAAAGTGGCAGCATGGAACGATGACGCGTGCCGAACGATTGCTCTCGCTGCTGCAGGTGCTGCGGCGCCACCGCCGTCCGGTGAGCGGCCGCGTGCTGGCCGGGGAGCTTGGCATCAGCCTCCGTACGGTCTATCGCGATATCGCGTCGCTGCAGGCACAGGGCGCGGACATCGAAGGCGAGCCCGGGATCGGCTATGTACTGCGGGAGGGGTTCATGCTGCCGCCGCTGATGTTTTCGCAGACGGAACTGGAAGCGCTGATGTTCGGCTTTCGCTGGGTCGGGAAGTTTGCCGATGCGCAGCTCACGGCGGCGGCTGCCGATGCACTCGCAAAGATTTCAGCCGTGCTGCCGGCCGAGCTGCGCCGCGAGATGGAATGCACGACGCTGCTCGTCGGCCCGCGCACGATCGTGGATCGGGAAACCGTCGACATGAGTGTCGTGCGCGCGGCGATTCGTACCGAAAGCAAGCTCGGGATCCGCTACGCGGGCGAGGGCCGGAAAACGAACGAAGAACGGATCGTGTGGCCGTTCGCGCTCGGCTATTTCAATGACGTGCGGATCCTGGCGGCGTGGTGCGAAGGCCGGAACGATTTCCGGCATTTCCGGACGGATCGCATCGTCGCGCTCGAACCGCTGGACGTGCGCTATCCGCGCCGGCGCGCGGCGTTGCTGAAGGCGTGGCGCGCTACGGGTGCCGACGTGCGAGTGACGGTGAGGTAGGGGCGGCCGGGGCGCGCAGGCCGCGCACCCCCGTTCCGTCGTGCAAGCGTTACTCGAACGTTTCGAGCGCGAGCAGTTCGTCGATCGTCTGCCGGCGGCGGATCAGCCGCGGCGCGCCGCGATCGACGAGCACTTCCGGCGCGAGCGGACGGCTGTTGTAGTTCGATGACATCGACGCGCCGTACGCGCCTGCATCATGCAGGAACAGCAGGTCGCCGATCTGCGGCTGCGCGAGCTTGCGGTGCGTGACCACGCCGCCCGCGTCCTGCGTGAACACGTCGCCCGATTCACACAGCGGCCCGGCGATCGCGAGCTCGACGAGCGGCCGTCCGGCCGGCAGCGCACCATCGTGCGTGTGCACCGACACCGCGTGGTAGCTGCCGTACATCGACGGGCGCATCAGGTCGTTGAAGCCCGCGTCGATCAGCACGAAATCGTGCTTCGGCCGGCGGTTGACGGCCTGCACTTCGGTGACGAGCGTGCCGGCCTCGGCGACGAGGAAGCGGCCCGGCTCGATCTCGATGCGCACCGGGTGGCCGAGATGACGCTCGATCCGCTTGCGCGCGGCGTCCCACTGGCTGAAGTAGTGACCGACGTCGACGCGCGGCTCGCCGTCGCGATACGGGATCGACAGGCCGCCGCCGGCCGAGATCGCGTCGATGTCATGGCCGAGCGACGTGACGAGATCGACCATCGCATCGCACACCTGCGACAGGTGGCCATAGTCGACGCCCGACCCGATATGCATGTGGATGCCGACGAGCTTCAGCCCGTACTGGCGCACAATCTCGATCGCGCGCGGCACGTCGTCGATCCAGATGCCGTGCTTGCTCTGCGGGCCGCCGGTGTTGGTCTTGTTGCTGTGGCCGTGGCCGAAACCGGGATTGACGCGCAGCCACACGCGGTGGCCGGGCGCGTGCTCGCCGATGCGCGCGAGCATGTCGAGCGAGCCGGCGTTCACGGTCACACCGTGCTTCAGCACGGCCGCGAGCGTCGGGCGGTCGATCAGGTCGGCCGTGAACACGACGCCTTCCGGCTCGCCGGCGGGGCTGAACCCGGCCGCGAGGCTGCGCTCGATCTCGCCGAGCGACACCGCATCGACGCACGCGCCTTCCTCACGCATCAGCTTCAGGATATGGACGTTCGAGTTCGCCTTCTGCGCATAGCGGATCACGTCGAACTGGCGCAGTTGGGCGATGCGGTCGCGGATGACGTCGGCGTCGTACACCCACAGCGGGGTGCCGTATTGCTGCGCGAGCGTCGCGAGCTGGCGGGAATCGAGGGACATGGCGGATGAATCGGGTCGAATGAACGGATAACGGGAATGATGCACCTGATCGGCTATCCAGTAAAATGCCTGCTTATCGACATTCGATTCATATTTGATATAGCCGATCATGCTCACGCACCGCCATATCGAGGTCTTTCGCGCGCTGATGGTCACCGGCAGCACGACGCGCGCGGCCGAGATGCTCTATACGTCGCAACCGACGATCAGCCGCGAGCTTGCGCGCATGGAGCAGGTCGTGGGCTTCGCGCTGTTCGAGCGCGCACACGGCCGGCTGCGGCCGACGATGGCCGCGCTCACGCTGTTCGACGACGTGCGGCTTGCATATGTGGGGCTTGAACGCGTCGCGGCAACCGCCGCGCGCCTGCGCGAGTTTCGCGACGGTCAGTTGTCGGTGATCGCGTTGCCGGCGTTCTCGCACGCGATCCTGCCCGGTGCATGCCGGCGTTTCAGCGAGAAGCACGCGGGCGTCAGCGTGTCGGTGGCGACGCAGGAATCGCCGGTGCTCGAAGAGTGGCTGACCGCGCAGCGTTACGACCTCGGGCTGACCGAGCGCGACGTCGCGCCGGCCGGCACCGTGCTCACGCCGCTGCTCGAATTCGACGAAGTGTGCGTGCTGCCCGACGGCCATCCGCTGCTCGCACAGGACGCGATCGATCTGCTGGATCTCGCGGATCGCCCGTTCGTGAGCCTGTCGCTGAACGATCCGTACCGCATCCTGATCGACGAGGCATTCGCGCAGCTCGGCGTGGCGCCGCGCTCGGTCGTCGAAACACCTTCAGCCGTGTCGGTGTGCGCGTTCGTGCGGCAGGGGCTCGGTGCCGCGATCGTCAATCCGTTGACCGCGCTCGATTTCGTCGGGCGCGACCTGCACGTGCGGCCGCTCACGCGGTCGTTTCCGTACCGGGTCAGCGTGATCGTGCCCGAGCACCGGCCGAAGAGCCTGCTCGTCGATGCGTTTGCCGACGCGTTGCGCGGCGAGGCGAAGGCGATCCGCCGCCGGTTGGCCGCGCTCCTCGGCTGACGCCGCCGTATGATGGGCGTTTCGCCGTCATCGCCGTCTCTTTCCGGAACCTTTCATGACCGACGCCTCTGCTTCCCTCGAACCACCGATCCTCACTGGCGAACGCGTCGAACTGAGGCCGCTCGACTCGTCCGACCGGCAGGCGCTGCTGGACGCCGCTGCCGACGGCCAGTTGTGGAACCTGAAGGTCACGGTCGTGCCGGGCCCCGACACGATCGACGCGTATATCGACACCGCATTGCAGGGGCGTTCGGCCGGCACCGTGATGCCGTTTGCGATCGTCGATCGCGCATCGGGCCGCGTGATCGGCAGCACACGTTTCTGGAAGATCGATCGCAGGAACCGCAAGCTCGAGATCGGCCATACGTGGCTGAGCGAATCGGCGCAGCGCACGCACGCGAATACCGAAGCGAAATGGTTGTTGCTGGGCTATGCGTTCGACGTGCTGCAATGCGTGCGCGTGCAGTTCACGACCGACGAGCTGAACGAGAAATCGCGCGCGGCGATCCTGCGGCTCGGTGCGAAGCAGGAAGGTATCGTGCGGCACGAGCGGATCATGCCGGATGGCCGCAAGCGCAATTCGGTGCGCTTCAGCATCATCGACGACGAATGGCCGGAGGTGCGTGCGCGGCTGCTGGCGAAGCTTGCGACGTAACGTGTCACGCGTGAAGCGTGACGTTTGACGTGTGTCGCGCCGCCGGAAGGGGAGCGGCGACGCGACGACGGGGGAAGCAGCAGTGCGCCGCGCACGACGGCGCGGCGCTGCGGCGCGTTACTGCGCCGATGCGAGGTGGTGGCGTTCCGCGAGCTTCTGCGCGTCGGCGTAGTGCTTCTGCAGGATCGGCAGCGACTGGCGTGCGACTTCCTTCAGCTTCGTGTCGCGGCCCGACGCGATTTCGGCCTGGAATGCCGAGATGGTCTTCTGCTGGCCGGCGAGCGCGACCTGCTCGATATACGCCTTGTCGAACTCGGCGCCGCGCAGGCTCTTGATGCTGCTCAGCACGGCCGTGTCGGGGTCGTTGGCCGGCACGTCGACGCCGCGCGGGCTCGCAGCGCGCATCGCCTGGATGATCTTTTCATCGTCGGTCGACACGCGTTGCGCGAACGCCTTGACCTGGCTGTCCGACGTGCGCGAATCGGCGATGCGTGCCGCGTCGTGCTGCGTGGACACGGTCTTCGTGCCGTCGGTGATGAAGGCCTGGTCGGCTTCGTGGATACGCGTCGCGGCGGCGGCCGGTGCGTTCGGTGAGGCCGGTGCCGGTTGTGCGGTTTGCGCGGTCGCCGTCACGGCGACGAGAAGCAGGCCAGCGGCAGACAAAGCAAGGCGCGAGATATGGGGAAAGCGGTTCATGGGACCTCCTTTCGATCGGGGCTCTGGTTGAAAAACGGATCACGTGATCCGTCGCTGTGCGAGAGACCGGGCGCGCCCGGGCCGGATTCGACCGCCGCTCTGCCGCGGCGCCGGTCGAAGTGTTTCCCGGCCCGACTGATTCTAGGAGAGCGATCCGGTAGCAGGTGCAACCGCGCTGTGGTTTGTGTAACGGTTGGTAAGACGAATCGATGAGCAAGGTTGCCGGCAGGTAGTGCGTACCTGCTGCGTGCGCGGCGGCGGCAATTTTTGCGCGCATGAGGCGTGCGAAATGCACGGGGGTTTCATCTGCTTTTCATCGTCGTGCGGCTGCGTCGTGCGATGACGTGCATATCGGGCGATGGGGCGAACCGGATGCGCGAAGCGCGCGCACGCGTTACACGCGATCGAGCAAGGCGTCGAGACGCGGCAGCAACGGTGTCGCGCAATGCGCCTGCAACGCGTCCGGCGCGGTGTAGCCCCACGCGACGCCCTGGAATGCGATGCGTGCGCGTCGTGCCGCGTCCGCGTCGCGGATTTCATCGCCGACGTACAGCACTTCGTCGGCGCGCACGCCGGCCTCGCGAACGAGCGCGCGCAGGCGACGCGCCTTGCCGAATAGCGGAATGCCGCACGCGAAATGCGCGACACGGCTGGTGGCGCGCGGGCCGAGCCGGTCACGCACGATCGCCTCGGTATTCGACGTGGCGATCGCGATGCGGATGCCGCGCGCGGCGAGCGCGTCGAACGTTTCGTCGACGCCGGGGAACAGCGCCACTTGCGCGACGCGCGGCTGCATCAGGCGGCGCATGTCGATCGTCACGCGCGGCACTTTCCACATCGGTACGTCGAGCGCGCGAATGATGTCGCGCGCCGACATGCCGCGCAGCGCCGGGCGCAGCTCGGGCGTGGCGTCGCGAAAGCCGTGCATGCGCGACGCTTCCGACAGCGCCGCGAGAAAGCTGTCGAGCGAATCGGCGAGCGTGCCGTCGAAGTCGAATGCGATGAGGCGGTAGGGCATGAGCGGTGCATCAATCGATATGTCTGCGACGCGTCACCACAGACGCCACCACGGACGTCTTTGCGCAGGTACGGTGGTCCGCTCGTGCGGATCGAAATGCCAATCGGTCGGCAGCCGATAGACGGTGCCGTTGTCATCCTGAACGGTTGCGTCGAGATCGGCCGCGATCTTCAGCATCTTGTGATAGAGCGCGGTATCGGGCCATTTGGTCATGATGTTGCCGGCGTGCCAGTCGAGCCACGGTTCGTCGTGCGCGGATGGGCCGCTCCACTGCGCATGATGCGCGCCGAATTCGGGGCGAAGTTCGAGTTCCGGATCGGCCTGTACATAGGCGAGCCACGTTTCGGCGGAGATGGCCGCGTCTTCGTTTTCAGCCCAGAAGTCTGCTCGCGTGATGTGGAATTCGACGCCCATGTCGATGTGCTCCGGTCGTGTGTTGCTCAGATCGCGCCGGCGAGCAGCGCGTGACGCATGTGGAGATAGACGCCGAGAGCCCACGGCGATACACCGATCGCGACGCCGAACAGCATCAGCGCGGCGGCCGTTTTCAGCAGGCCGGACGGCGCGGGCGCTGCTCCGAAGTCGTTGGCCCAGCGCGGCCCCGACAGGAAGCACAGTAGCGGCAGCACGATGACGGCGATCAGCGGGAAGGCCAGCACCTTTACGGCCCAACCCGGAATATTGAGGTCACGCAGGCGCCGGGCCGATGCGCCGTAGAAAACGATACCGACAGCGGTGCCCGACGTGGACACGAGCGTATTGAGCCCGGCAAGACCGAGATTGCCCTTCGCGGCGAAACCGACACATGCGAGGGCGACGAGTAGCGACCACGCGATGATCACGGAGGACATGCAGATCAGGTAGCTGCCGGCACCGAGTCGACGGTTCATGAGCGAGGGGCATGCGGAGTTCGGAATGCGCGCACGATACCAGATGTGCGGTGCTGCGGCTCGGCCGCTGCCGTTGAAGCGTTGCAATGCAGGTCGCGCGTTGCAGGCGCCGTGAGCCGGACGAGTGGAGGCCTGTCGTCAGGGGAGTCGATAGGTACCGCCGCTTGTCGCCCCTCGCGCCGCGCGGTATCGTCAGCGTCTCGTCTTCCACCACCCCAACCGGAGACCGACGTGCCCGCTGCCACCCCCGCCACGCTGAGATTTTCCACCGACAAGCGCGAACTCGACGTCGACGCGATCTTCGACTTCCTGCATCGCGACGCGTACTGGTCGCAGGGCATTCCGCGCGACGTGGTCGAGCGGGCGATCGAGGGCTCGCTGTGTTTCGGCGCCTACGTGGGCGACCGGCTCGTCGGGTTCGCGCGGCTCGTGACCGATCACGCGACGTTCGCGTACCTGTGCGACGTGTTCGTGCTGCCGGCCGAGCGCGGCAACGGCTACGGCCGCGCGCTGATCGACCATGTGTTTGCACAGGAGATGGTGCAGGGCCTGCGCCGCATCATGCTCGTGACGTCCGATGCGCACGCGCTGTACCGGCCGGTCGGCTTCGAGCCGTGCGCGAATCCCGAACGGATGATGGAGATCCGCCGCCCGGACATCTACGCGAAACGCTGACGCGTGGCGCAGCGCATACAATATGCGCTTTCCGTTTTTGCCGAAGAGAAGCCCATCATGACCGAACAGGAAGCCGAACAGCTCGCGACGCATCGCCATTACAAGGGCGGGCTGTATCGCTACATCGGCGTTGCCCGCCATTCCGAGACCGAGGAATCGGTGGTCGTGTACGAACACCTGTGGCCGCATGCGCGCGGGCTGTGGGTACGGCCGGAAGCGATGTTCAACGGAAACCTCGAAGACGGCACGCCGCGTTTCCGCAAGCTGCGCGACTGATCGACGGCGGGCGGCGCGTGCCGCCGCCGTGACGGCCGGCTGCGTGGACGTCTACGCGCCGGTCAGCGCCTTCACCAGCTCCGGCGGGGCCTGCTGCCCGACCGTGACCTCCGGCGTGCCGTGCCATGCCGCGAGCTTCTTCACCGCCTTCGCGACATCGGCTGCGAGCCCCGTGCCGACCCGCACGCCGGGCTCGACATGCACGGCCTTCAGTTCGAACGTGCCGAGCGTGCGATGCGCCTTCGCGTCGATGCGCCCGACCAGCCGCCCGCGATGCAGCACCGGCAGGCAGAAATAGCCGTAACGCCGCTTGTGCCCGGGCGTATAGCATTCGATCGTGTAGTCGAACCCGAACAGCGTCGACGCACGCCGCCGGTCCCATACCACCGGATCGAACGGCGACAGCAGCGTCGTGACCGTCGAGCGCAGCGTGTCGGCCTCCGCGGCCGGCAGCAACGCTTCGAGCGAGCGATGCACGTAGGCCGGCTCCTTCCAGTCGTCGATTGCCACCGGGATCAGGTCGCCCGCGTCCGCGAGCCGCTCGAGCTCCGCGCGGTAGGACCGGCGCGGCAGCCGATAGTAGTCGGCTACCCAGTCCGCGCGTACGACGCCGAGCGCCCGGCACGTGTAGTCGAGCAGCGCGGGCAGCACGGCGCTGCGCGGCGGCAGGTCGCGCGTGTCGTCCCAGTCGGGCAGCACGCGCTCGCGCACGTCGTACACGCGCTGGAAATTGCGGCGTTCCGACACCATCAGGTCGCCCGTCGTGAACAGCACTTCCAGGTGCCGCTTCTCGGGCTTGCGATCCCACCAGCCGTTGCCTTTCACGCCATCCTCGCGGGCGAAATCGGCCGACCGTACCGGGCCCTCGGCGCGAATCCGCGCGAGCAGCCGCTCGATGTCGGGACGATTCTGCTCATGCCACTCGGCGGCGTACTTCCAGCCCATTCCCGACGGATCGAGCATCTTGTAGCGCATCAGGCCGAACTGCTCGACCGGCAGGAAGCACGCTTCGTGCGACCAGTATTCGAACAGGCGCGCCTCGGCGAGATGTTCGTCGAGCCACTGCGGCGCGAAATCGCCGAGACGGCTGAACAGCACGAGATACGGGCTGCGCGCGACGACGTGAATGGTATCGATCTGCAACTGCGCCATCCGGCGGATCGTGTCGAGCACGTCGGATTTGGTTGCCTTGCGGCGGGGCGGCGTCAGCAGGCCTTGCGCGGCGAGATGCAGCGCGCGGGCGGCGGCGGTCGAGAGCGTAAGCATCGGAAGGGCGGCCGGGAGTGATGGTCGGGAACCACTTTAGCGCGAAAGCGGCGCGCGCGTGCGACGTGCCGATGCACCGTGTCTGACAATGGTTGACAGATGCGTTGCGCAAGTTTCCCTATAGTGCAGTTCATGGCGCAACGATAAACACGCGCAACGCTTTTGCTTCCGACGCACATATGTCCATGGCACGCAGGAAGCGAATCCGGGATTCTCAACCCCCATCGGGAGACCCGGAGCCCTGAGCGGACATCCATGCGGCTGTGCACCGGCCCCGTGTGGATGTCCGCTGATTTTTTTTGTATTTCCGATTTGCTTCGCGGGCGGTCTTTCCCTGTTGCCCGTTCCGCCCCTCTCGTGATGTCCCGCTGTCTGCCCGATGGCTATTGCCGCTTGCCGCGCGCGACTTCGTCGCCGGCGCCGGGCGGCAGCCGCCGCGTGATCGGAATCGACGCGAACGAGCACAGCCCGACGACGAGAAACGCGGGCCAGAAATCCGACCACATCATCTTCTGATGGCCCTGCAGCCAGTGCGAAATGTGCAGCACGAGGCCGGCGACCGTCACGCCGAGGCCGAGCGACATCTGCTGCACGACGCTGCCGAGGCTCGTCGCGCGGCCCGCGTCGCGCGGCGAGATGTCCGCGTAGATCATCGAGTTCAGGCTCGTGAACTGCAGCGCGGGGAAGATGCCGCCGACGAGCACGATCAGCCAGATCGCCCAGGTCGCCATGCCGGGATGGAACACGCCGTAGGCGGCGATCGCGAGCCCCGCGAAGGCCGCGTTGTAGATCAGCACCGTGCGGAAGCCGAAGCGGCGCAGCGTATGAGTGGCCGTCGAGCGGCTCATTGCGCCGCCGAACGCGGACGCGCACGTGATGAGCCCCGAATGGAACGCGCTCATGCCGAGCCCTTCCTGCAGCGCGAGCGGCAGCAGGAACGGCACCGCGCCGAGGCCGATACGGAACAGCGACCCGCCGACGACGCTTGCGTGATACGTCGGGATCTTGAGGAAGCTGAGGTCGAGCACCGGGCGCTCCTTGCGGCGCGCATACGGTACGTACAGCGCGAGCAGGACGGTGCCGGTCACGCACATGACGAGCGCGTTCGAGCGTGACGTGAGCGAGCCGTCGATCAGCGTGAGGCCCATCAGCAGCAGCGCGGCGCCGCTGGCCGACAGCAGGAAGCCGAACCAGTCGAGCGGGCCCGGATCGGGCTCGCGCGTGTTCGCGATGTGCTTGCTGGCGAGGTAGATCCCGTAGATGCCGATCGGCACGTTGATGAAGAAGATCATCCGCCAGTGCAGGTAGGTCGTGATGAAGCCGCCGACGAGCGGCCCGACCGTGGGCCCGAACAGCGCGGGAATCGCGAGGTAGTTCATCGCGCGCACGAGATCCGAGCGCGGCACGGCGCGGAAGATGATGATGCGGCCGACGGGCACCATCATCGCGCCGCCCACGCCCTGGATGAAGCGCGCGAACGTGAGCACGCCGAGAGAACTGGATGCCGCGCACATCAGCGAGCCGACGACGAAGATGCCGATCGCGGTGCGGAATACGGAGCGTGCGCTGAAGCGGTCGGCCAGCCAGCCGCAGATCGGAATGAACACGCCGAGCCCGACCACGTAGGCCGTGATCGCAATGTTCAACGTGACGGGGCTGTGCCCGAAGTCCCTCGCCATCGCGGGGAGGGCGGTGACGATGATGTTCGCGTCGACGCTTTCCATGAACAACGCACAGGCAACGATGAGCGGTGCTAGAAAGACGGGCGACATGGGCTGGGCGCGCGGTAAAGACGCCATTATGCCCACAATGTGACCGTTGAGTCACGTATGACAACAGTTGTTCCGCATGTTGCAACAGTCGTCCTGGTTGGCGGCGGCGTGGAAAGAACGACTGCGCGATGCGGCCGCGCGCGCCCGGGCTGCGCGAGTCGCGCGAATCGAAACTTGCTTGATGTGCACGTTTCGTGCGACAGTCGGAGCCACTCGCACCACAAAACGACGCGCATCGATCGAAGGCCATCGAGACGAGCGCGCGCGCGAACGAGACCTCGTGCCGACCCACTCACCATCGAAAGGAGGGGACACGTCATGACGTCACGTCGTGCCGCATCGATCGCATCGCGCTTCTCGAGCCGCTTCACAAGTCGCTTTTCCGCCCGACTCTCATCGCCTCTCGCGCCACCCGCGCCGCGTCTTCGCTGGGCCGCCGCACTGGCCATCGCGTATCTCGCCGTCGCCGGCTGCGCCGCGCAGGCCGACAACGCGAACCAGGCCGCCGCGCAGGCGGCTGCCCAGTCGGCACCGCCGGCAACCGCTGCAATGGCCGCCCCCGCGTCGGGCACGCTGCTGCCGCCGCCGAGCCAGCTCTACGGCGACCTGTTCGTCGCGGTGCAGACCGCGCAGATCTACCCCGACCAGAAGACCTTCGTCGACGCGACGCCCGATGGCGATCCCGCGACGATCGTGCAGTTGTATCAGCAACAGAAATCGCAGCCGGGCTTCTCGCTGAAGGCGTTCGTCGCCCAGCATTTCACGCCGCCGCCGGAAGGCGGCGTGACGCCGCCGCCGAACCAGACGCTGCGCCAGCACATCGACTGGCTGTGGCCGCAGCTCACGCGCACGAGCACGACGGTGCCGCCCTACAGCTCGCTGATCCCGCTGCCGAAGCCGTATGTCGTGCCCGGCGGCCGCTTCCGCGAGGGCTACTACTGGGACACCTATTTCACGATGCTCGGGCTGCAGGTGTCGGGCCGCGAGGATCTCGTCGACAACATGCTCGACAACTTCGCCCATCTGATCGACACGATCGGGCACATCCCGAACGGCAACCGCACGTACTACGCGAGCCGCTCGCAGCCGCCGTTCTTCGCATACATGGTCACGCTCGCCGCGCAGGCCGAAGGCGACAAGGTCTATCAGAAATACCTGCCGGCACTGCGCAAGGAACATGCGTACTGGATGCAGGGCGAAGCCACGACGCCGCGCGGGCAGGCCACGCGCCATGTGGTCGCGATGCCCGACGGCGCGGTGCTGAACCGCTACTGGGACGCGAGCGATACGCCGCGCGACGAGTCGTATCTCGAGGACGTGACGACCGCGAAGTCGGTGCCGGCGCGTCCGGCGAACGAGGTCTACCGCGACCTGCGCGCGGGCGCCGAAAGCGGCTGGGACTACAGCTCGCGCTGGTTCGGCGACGGCAAGACGCTCGCGACGATCCGCACGACGTCGATCGTGCCGGTCGACCTGAACAGCCTGATGTTCCATCTCGAGACGACGATCGTGAAGGGCTGCGCGGTCACGCGCGACGTTGCGTGCGTGACCGATTTTTCCGCGCGCGCGGCGCGGCGGGCGGCCGCGATCAACCGCTATCTGTGGAACCGCCGCGGCTACTACGGCGACTACGACTGGCAGCAGCGCAAGCCGCGCGACGCGGTGACGGCCGCGGCGTTGTATCCAATGTTCGCGGGCGTGGCGTGGCCCGAGCGCGCGAAGGCGACCGCACGCGAGGTGCGCAAGACGCTGCTGCAGCCGGGCGGCCTCGCGACGACCACCGAGAACACCGGGCAGCAGTGGGATGCGCCGAACGGCTGGGCGCCGTTGCAGTGGATCGCGATCGACGGGCTGCGCCGCTATGGCGAACCGGCGCTTGCGAAGGACATCGGCACGCGCTTCCTGTCCGACGTGAAGCATGTGTATGCGACCGAAGGCAAGCTCGTCGAGAAGTACGTGGTCGAAGGCGCCGGCACGGGCGGCGGCGGGGGCGGTGAATATCCGCTGCAGGACGGTTTCGGCTGGACCAACGGCGTCACGCTGAAACTGCTCGGGCTGTACGGCGAGTGACGCGCGGCGCGGGCCGCGCGCGGCTGTGGCAGGAGAACGCACGGGCCGGACTGTCGCGCAAGCGGCCGTCCGGCCCGGGTTTGCTTCAGGCCTGCCTGCGTTAGAACGTGATCGTCGTGCGCACGCCGACCACCGTTTCGTCGCCGATGCGCGCACCGGCCGCGTTCGGGTTCGGGATGCCGCCGCCCGGACGGAAGAAGTGCTGCAGGTCGGCCTGCAGCTGCCACCACGGCGTGACCTGGTACTGGTACGTCGCTTCGACGACCGTTTCCGCGCGGCGTACCGGGTAGCCGGGCGTCGTATAGACCCCGGTGTCGCCGTCGAGGCCGCGTGCATGCGAGCCGATCTTCGCATAGCCGACCGCGATGCCCGCGACGTCGTTGTCGCGTCCCTTGAACGGCGCCTTCAGCGTCACGCCCGCGTTGGCCGCGAAATCGACGATGTTGCGATCGCCCGGCGCGCCCATCACACGTGCGAACACGCCGACCGAGCGGGGGCTGTCGGCCGACGGCCGCCACACCATCTGGTCCGCGACCGCATAGAACCCGTAGTTGCCGCGATGGGTGGCGGCGATGCCGTTGCTCTCCGGATTCGCGAGCGACAGGCCGTCGGTGCCGTATCGCGGGTCGTTCGCATGCTGCGACTGATACCAGAAGCCGAGCTTGTACGTGCCCGGCAGGCCGGCCGGTTGCGGCGTCTTCGGATCGGCGGGCGGTGCGTTCAGCGCGTACTGCACTTCGCCGATCACGAATGCGCCGCTGCGCAGGTTGAAGTTGGTGCCGTGCGCGTTCAGCACCTGCGCATCGCCGTCGCTGCGGCCGGCCGGGTTGCCGTCGAATACGCCGACCATCGCGGTCCACGCATCGGACGGCTTCACGCGCAGCCGCACGCCGAGCGACGACAGCGGATACGCGGGGCCGCCGGCCGGCAGATCGGTCGACGGCAGCACGGGCCAGCCGAACGTGGCGTTCATGAACGTCGCCGCGTTCTGGCTCACCATGAATTCCTGGTCGACGCTCTGCTGGCCGACCTTCACGTCGACCTTGCCGTCGAGCAGCGACTGCTGATACCAGAGCTCCCACAGGCGCGTGGTCGCATTCGCCTCGATGCCGGTCGCGGTCTGCAGCGTCTGCAGATAGCGCTGCGTGAGGTTGGTGCCGTGAATCTGCAGCGCCGACACGTTGAACGTGCCGCCCGGCAGACCGACCGCCTTGCCCGTGTCGACGTTGAACCCGAATTGCGTGAGCCCCTGGTACGCGCCGCCGCGATGCGTGCCGCCCGACGTGTTGTACAGGTACTCGCTGGTTTCCTGCAGGCTCAGCGTGATGCCGTGATCGCCGAGCACGTCGCGCAGGCCGCCCATGTTGCCGAGCAGGTTCGAGCGTTCCCAGAAGCCGGTGGGCGCGGCAGCATCGGCAGCCTGTTGTGCGGGCGCGGCGGCGTCGCTGGCGCCGGCCGCCGGTTCGGGCGCGGCGGGTGACGCCGCTTGCGCGAACGCGGGCGTGGCGGCGAGCGACAGCAGCAGCGTGGCGAGCGCATTGACGCGGAGCTTGCGCGGGACGGGTTCCAGGTAGTTCTTCATGTGGGTTCCGTTAGCGGTTTGATTAGTTAGCTGAAGAAACGAAAACGGGATGCGTGGCGAGACGAGACGGTCGCGCGGCGGCGCCTGGCGCGTGGCGCCGCTGCGCGACGGGGGCGTTACGGCAGCCAGCCGCCGACGCGCCACACCTGCGTGAAGCCGAGGCGCGACGCGGCCGAGCACAGCAGCGCGACGAGCGCGACCGCGGCCGCCATCACGGCGAACAGCAGGCAGTCGAGCGGGCGCGGCGCCGCCGGCACGTGGGCGAGCGCCGTGCCGCGCCAGTTGCTGAGCGCGTGGGCGAGTGGCGAGAGGCCGGATACGAATGAGCGGTCGCATGCGAGATGCACGATGCGCTTGAGTCTGACCGCGAACGATTGAAGAAACATGACGCTGCCTCCGTCCGGTCCGGCTCGGGCCGGACGACGTGATCGAGCGCGGGCGCGTGACGCGGCCTGCGATCGGAGGGTGGAACGTAATGGAGCGTGCAACGGACGAACCGGCGATGGCCGGCCCGGAAGGAAGCGCGCTAACCCGACGAATGCGAGCTAGCGGCGTAAGACATGCGTCTGGCTGCTATCTCGCGATGGCTTGGCCGGCCTGGACCGGCATCGAACTGCAACTAGAGCATGTGTCCACGGAGGGACTCCCTTGATGAATTGCGGCGGATTGTATTCGCGTCGTTTGCTGCAGCGCAAGTAAAAAACGCATACTGACCAGTTCATCAAATAGTGCGTAATATTCAAGCGGCGTAACGGACATGTTTCTCGTTGAACAGGTTACGAATCACGTGAGGTTCCTTCTGGCGACGATGCAAATGGCTCCGGACATGCCGGA